>SDWK01000633.1 GCA_004195335.1 Shewanella sp. | reverse complement strand
AGCAGAATGGGCCGACAAAGTGTAAAGAGTGCCATACCGGTCCCAAGGGCTGATTTAAGCCAATGCAGCTTCGAGACAAAAAAAGGGTGCCCGTGACAGCAAGCCGTTCACCAAAGTGTTGGGAAAATAGCTTGACTTAACTCTGGAACCCCCTAATCTATGCAGATTAGGGGGTTCTGTCTTGGTTGCCAATTACTTGAGTAATAATCCACGTATTCCACTGGAGTATAATGGAGTGCGGGTTAACTTCTGCAAGAATCCGGAATGTGCCAACTTCGGGGTTCCCGCCCAGACTGAAGCTATTTCGCAGGGGCAAAAAAAAGAGGGGAAAAAGGAGCGCGATAGCTACAAACTTACTGGCAGCACAAAGGGTTTAAAGAAAATAAGCGTCCCGTGCCTAGCCTGCAAGCTTTGCAACGAATATCCTCCCATCAAAAGCAACCTCGGGATTTTCGAGGAATACCAACGAATTTCAAAATATCTAGAAAACATCCCTCGGGAACTGTGTTGCCCCAATGTGGTGTGCGAAAACCACCTAGTAGGCGTCAGCAACATGAAAGGGCACTACCATCAGTGGGGCAAAACAAAAGCGGGGACTCGGAGGTTTCGCTGTGTAAGGTGCGGCCGAGTCTTTACTCACAAAAAACCGGCTGAGCACCACGATCTGGCATTCAAGAATCCAGAAATTTTTCGCCTCTTGGTTAACAAGGTTCCGTTCAAGCGTATCTGCGCAATCGCACAAATCCATCCCAAAACCCTTTATGACAAAATCGATTACATCCACCAGCAATGCCAAAATTTCGCGGCTTCAAGAGAGATTAAACTGATACGTGGCCACGTCCCGATGAGAAGGCTTTACATCTCTGTCGACAGGCAAGACCATGTTGTTAACTGGTCCCAGAGAAGAGATAAGCGCAATACCCAATTTAGTGCTGTTGGCTCTTCAGATAACTTCACTGGCTATGTATTCGGGATGCATCTAAATTTTGATTCGTCTCTTGATGCTCGACAAGTCGAGAATGAGGCCATCGCGAACGGTGATTACGCAAACCAACTACCGCACCGCCGATTTGCCAGATTATGGTTGAAGGGAGACTACTCGAAAGTCTGCCTAGATAAGGCTCTTGAACTTACTCTCAGCAAGGCACGAGAAGGCAATAAGGATCTCGTTGATGACATCATAGCGACATACGATGAGGCGGCTGCCCGTGAGGATGTAGAGGCCTCCGACTCGCTCACTGCAAACCTCAAGTTCCCTATTCAGGGCATGATGATTCATGCAGAGTACACCCTGTATGCCCATTTCAGATTCTTGAGTAATCTCTTCGCGCATGCTGAAAAAGTCCGCTTCTTTCTCGATCAAGAGTCAGGCATACGTGCAGCCTGTATGGCCGCTTTTGGGGGTCGCGTGCTCGATAGAACCTGCGAGGCCTACTATGTAAAAATCAACAAGACCTTGACGGTCAACCAGAAGCTCAAAATTATGGCTGAATTGAAATCTGAATATGATAACCGCCGTGAGATTTTAAAATTCCCCGATATCTCCGATACCTCATTGCGCAGAATGATGATTGAAGAAAATATCGACAAGATGCGGCCTATGGGCCCCTGGAGAGACATGTGGACTGAGGTTCCCAGCTACAGCATGAGCGAGCCGGAGAAACAAGTTTGTCTTCTCACTGATGTTACAGACTATGATAAACAGCGGCTCGCCATCATTTTGGACCGAGCGAGCCTGCACGGCATTGACCGCTTTTTCATGCAGGCCAGAAGGCTTATGTCGATAACTGAGAGGCCAATCTCGTCAGCTAGCAATACGGGCCGTAAATGGCAACAATACGGCGCCTACAAGCCGTCCGTGCTCGCACAGCTCCTGGATATTTTCAGAGTTCACTACAATTATTGTAAGGCTGGAGATGACGGCAAGACACCGGCCATGCGGCTGGGCCTGGCTCGGAGTGTCCTCGGAGAAGAGGTTATCCTGAGGCACCAATCTAGGACGCTGGACGAGTACAACCTGCTGAAAGAAGAGGACTGATTTGCCTTCTGCGTGAGTGCAAGCTATCAGAGGTCGGCAAATTTATCGGGGGATACCTATGAAGCGGGTCATTGAAGAACTGCTTGAATTGAAATCAGGCGAAATATTGTCTGCAACGAAAATCTTCCAGCGCACCGAAGAGGAAATTTTCCAACTTCGGGGGGCCCTGACCGAAGCTTTTCAGAAGGCTCTGTTAGTGAATAATACTGGTTTTATGGGTTAAGCACACAAAGGCGGCCAATCAGAGATTGGCCGCTTGATTTTTTTTGATGGAAGAAGGATTAATCTTTGTACTCCATAACCCATTCGATTTCACACCAATCAACATCGGCTGAGGCCCACTTAATCCCATAAACCCTGGCCCCCTTACCAAGGATTTCACCTGGATAAGCGTTGCCGTTGCCCGCCCAATCAAACTGTGCAGACCGGAGAGTACCAAGGTCATTGGCATATTTCGCCATAAACACATCACAAAGCTCATCTGTAAAATAGCCTACCCAAATCACCGAATCGGCCGTTGTTCCCCCGTCCATATCGTCATAACTAGAGTGATAATGATAGTCGTCCGGAGAACCGCCCTGCCACACACCAGTAGACGTAACTGGGCTGGGCCACGCCTTCAAGTAGCCGCCGTCAAGAAGAAGGTTTTTTGCGATATTGTTACTTGCCTGCGGCAGCTCGCCGTTATCCAGAGCGTACATCTATGCCGCGTCACTAATAACCCGCAAGTCATTGTAAATCTTAGTAGCAGCCTGAGAAACCGTAGCCTCTTTCATAGTGCTGCCGAAGAAGTTGTAGGCCAGAATGGCAATTAGGGCTAGGATGGATAAAACCACCATGACTTCTATTAGAGTGAATGCGCGATTGTTTTTCATATCAGAGTCTCCAGTTAAAAGCATTTTCAGGAGATTCTGATACCTGTGAACAAAACGTTGCTGCGAGTTGCTCGAAAATATCTGAAGAGCACTCTACGAAAAAGTCCCTCCAGCCGAGATGGCTAGAGGGACTGGGTGATATTTTTCGATTTATCAACAGATTAAGTTGGTTGAAAATAGAGACCTTGAAATCCAAGCTAGGCCACGCTACTTTTCCCAACACTTTGGTGAACGGCTTGCCGTGACAGGCACCCTTTTTTCATTGACTATCCAAGCTTTAAACGTTCAGCGAACCAACGGCAAGCGGATCTCCAGGCGAGTCCCCTTCCCTTTACGGC
>SDWK01000625.1 GCA_004195335.1 Shewanella sp. | reverse complement strand
ATATTACATCTATGCTTGCACACAGAGGATATACAATGACAAGAAAAATTATGCTTCCCGTTCGACTCAGCGAAAAGCCGGCGACAAATCCGAATCCTCCGCATCTACAATATAATCAGCATAGTCCCAGGCATATTTATCAAAATCTGGCCGACTGGATGTTTAGCTCATTTGAGAAGTCTCGTGAACACAAAACCTTAATTTCTGTGCCTTCCACGCGTGCCATGTGGCTGGATGAAGCGGTAGAAAACACCCCGACCGATGGATTTATGCCACCCCCAGCGTATAGCAGAGAGTTTGCGCATTTACATAAAGATGGCAGCATTCATGTCTGTCTCGCTGATGCCGATATTCAGCAAGTACTTGAGGCCAGATGGGGAGAGCCTCATCCCTATAAACATCTGGGCGTCAACGAAATTTTAGTCTATGCGCCGCAAAATGAAGATGAAATGGAAATCTTGAAGCAGGTCATTGTCGCTTCATATGAGTATGTAACAGGAGAGGTATACCCGCCTCATGAATGAATGTAACGGTTTAGATCTTAGGTTTAATTTGGGGAGTTAAGTGATGACTTATATGAAAAAAGGCTGCTGGTTACCCGAGGGTGACACCGAAGGCCTGGTATTTGTAGACACGTTTAATGATTTTGGTGAGGTCGAACCTCAACGGTATCACCTTTATATATCACTGGCCTGTCCATTCGCCCACCGGGCACTCTTGGTTCATAGCCTGTTAGGTCTTGAAGAGGTGATCTCCGTGTCGAGCGTATCGCCCAAACGTTTTGATCATGGTTGGGCATTCGATGAGGAGTTTAGCGATCCCCTGTTTAATGCCTCTCACCTGCAAAGTATCTATACCATGGCTAAGCCTGATTTTACCGGACGTATAACGGTACCTGTGCTCTGGGATAAAAAAAGACAAACCATTGCCAGCAACGACTCGGCAAGTATTGCACATTGGTTGGCTCAACAATGGCAATGCTTTGCAAAAAATAAGTTCGATCTGCTACCTGAAGGTAGTGAGCCAAGTATTTCGGCCTTGTCAGACTGGATAAATGAGAAGGTCAATCTAGGGGTATATGGCGCAGGATTCGCAACGGAACAAGCCGACTATGAAAGGGCATTTGAGTCAGTATTTGATGCGCTAGATCTATTGGAACTTAGATTATCTAACCGCATTTTTCTTCATGGTGACAGTTTAACCATGAGTGATATTCGGCTTATCCCCTCCTTGTTAAGGTTCGATAGCGTGTATTACTTTCACTTTAAGTTGAACAAAAAGCGTATTCAAGATTACCACCATTTATGGCGATATTGTCGAGCTGCGATGGATATCGAAGCGATAGCGAAAACAGTCTACCTTGAGCACATTAAAACACACTATTTCTATACACATAATCACCTCAACCCCAGCCGTATCATTCCTGTTGGTCCCGATATCGATTGGCGCTTATCTTAAGGCCTAACCCGATGCTTAGTGATAAAGTTTAAGGCCGAATAAGATAAAAACTCGAACCATTTGTCATTTATTTTAATCTATCGGCGATCATATCGATGAATGTCCGTAATGCCGGGTTCATCTGTTTATTGGGCGGAAAGATGAGATTAACGGGCGCCGCTGTTTGTGATTGATGGGACAGCAACTCTACCAGTTCACCTGTTTTAAGATATGGGTCGATAAAAAATTCTGGGAGATAGACGATGCCTAGTCCACTAAGCGCGAGATCCCGGAGTAGCTCGGGATCATTAGAAAACATTTTACCCTCAACCGCGACAGAGATATTTTTTTTATCTTCAACAAATGGCCATTTAGTTTGGTGGTCGGGAACGGTATCGATTAAACATTCATGGTGACGGAGTTCATAGGCCTGTTCTGGCGTTCCATACTGTTCGAGATAACTCGGCGCAGCTGCCAGCTTTAGCTTAATTGAAGACACTTTCCTGGCAATAAGACCGCTGGAAGGTAAAGTTCCGATCCTTACGGCTAAATCATAACCCTCTTCGATTAAGCTGACTTTCCGATTTAGAAATAATGAGTGAATTTTGACTTTGGGGTGCAGGCTCATAAACTCGACCATCAGAGGCTTGAGAACGAATGCCCCCCAAAAACTTGGCGCTGTTAATCTCAGCGTACCTCGAAGTTCCTGTTGGCTTTTAACGGCTAAATTTTCCAGTAGGTCTACCCGGTCAAGAATGTCTTCAATTTTCTCCAGATAGAGCTTCCCCTCTTCTGTCACGGTGAGGCTCCTCGTCGTGCGGTAGAGTAACTTTACATTAAGCCATTGCTCAAGCTCAGTGACGTAGCGACTGACAGCTGAATTCGCCAGTTGTAACGATTCGGCAGCCTTTGAAAAGCTATTTTTCCGAGCCACCTCACGAAAAATGACCATACCCCGTAATTTATCCATTTAGCCTCACTTTATTCTAAATTCAAGAATAATCATTTCTTTTTTAGTCTATTAATCTTTATCAGTGATGAATGTACACTGATTTCGTCAACAATGAAATGAATACTAAGGTGAGAAAATGAAAGCAATTAACGTTACGGCTTATGGTGATATTAGTGATGTGGTTACTATTGTCGAAACCCCTAAACCTGAGGTTCAACCAGGTACTCTGCTGATCCAAGTTGGAGCTGCAAGCATCAATCCACTGGATAACCTTATTCGTGCCGGTTATATGAAAGAGATGATCCCCATGAACTTTCCCTATGTTATGGGCAGCGACGGTGCGGGAACTGTGGTTGAAGTGGGCGCCGGAGTGGAAGGGTTCTCAGTCGGGGATGAGGTGTATTTCAGACCCGATTTTTCTGAGGCGGCGACCTTTGCAAACTTTCAAAGGGTAAGTGTTGGCAGTGTCGCGCTAAAACCCGTGAGTCTGTCTGTTTTAGCCAGTGCTGCATTACCTCAAGTTGCCTTAACGGCCTATCAGGCATTACTCGCTGGTGGCAAGGTTGAAGGCAGTAAAGTGCTTATACATGGCGGGGCGGGAGGCGTAGGATCACTGGCTATTCAGCTGGCGAAAATACTCGGTGCAAAAGAGATCATTACCACGGCTGAGAGTGAGTTTGAGTCCCGTTTACGCTCATATGGGGCCGATACGGTTATCGACTTCAGGAGTCAGGATTTTAGTGAGCTTGTCAGCGATGTAGATATCACTATCGATACTATCGGTGGTCAGGTACAGGAAAAGTCTATCGGAGTCACTAAACGTGGTGGTTCGGTGATCACCTTGGTTGGCGCTATGTTTGAGGAG
>SDWK01000861.1 GCA_004195335.1 Shewanella sp. | reverse complement strand
AGATGTGTATAAGAGACAGTGTTTAGTGTGTGGAATTAATTTCCACCTATAGGCTATCTAAGCAGGGACTTTTTAGCAGGTGTTTTAAGCGCTTTATGTGAGTTAGGTCTGACTATTTCTTTAGGGGTAAGCAAATCGGACATGTTTTTGAGACAGAACAATAAATATTCCTTTTAATTTAATCGTTTTGTTAGTTAATCGTTCAATTTGTGGGTAATGGATTTTCCGATTATTTCGGCATAATTTGTTTGGATGGACACGATAAACGGTTTATGAAAACACTTGTTACAAGTGTTGCGAGTGAGTGTTTTTTAGGGCCAGTAACGAGTTAATAATGACAGTTTGTCGACTCGGATATTAGTTTTCTATAGCCCTAATTCCGTGTGCATCGAGTAAAAAAGGGAGGCTAACCTCCCTTTTTATTGGCTAGAGTAGAACTTTAATTTCCGTGTAAAGACATTATCTGCTCTGGTGTATGACAAGTTGAGCAGGTTTCGCTGGCGCGAGTGTGTACATCCTCTTCACTCGTACCATCTATAATCCCCCCGTTAGTCTCTATATGACTGACTCCTGCATCACTTAGGTACTTTTGATGGCAAGAGAGACAGGTTCCCGCATCTGATGATACCCAAATATCTTCACCCGTGACTTTGTGGCCAAAGCGCCACACTCTATCGCTGGCACGACCCAATTTTATCCCGTCATCTGTGTGACAGGTCATACAATCAGTTTTTAGTACAGTGCCTGATTCTACGCCAGCATGCTTAAGGTAGTGCCCCTCGGCTGCGTGAGCCTTGTAAGCGAAACTTGTTGGTTTCTTCCCGCCAAGATAGCTATCGTCAGATCTCGTTGTTTTATCCGGAGTGTGGCAGGTTTGACAGTTGACGCCATTGTTGTAGTGAAACACCTCTTGGTTATGACAGCCCTGACACTTAGTGGTATCTATGATGCTGCGGCGCATCGCGGCCTGAGCGTCAGCATCCATGCCTGTACCGGACCAAACGAAGTGATAGGGTTGGTCTTTAACTTCGATAGAGCGAGTATTGTCAGAGCAAGCGGTCATCACCACTTCTGTCACGCCGTAGCCTCCCTTGTTGAAGCAGACCTCGACGGCTGACCAGAGCTCGAAGGTCCTACCATCGGCATCGTCCGGCATATCGAAGTTATTGCCTGTGATGGTGAAGGTCTTTGAGTTTGCATCGTATGTGCCTTCGCTGAGTTTGATGCGGCGATTGCTATAGGATGCATCGGCGTACGCCGGATAGTCTTTGTCACTGTCCCAGGCTACGACGACACGTGTCCCTTGGTTGATAAATTCGCTCGCTATAGCATTCCCGTGAGCATCTAGAATTTGCAGATCGAATTTGATTTTTCCATCGGTACTTAACCCGATATTACTGAATGTGACGCCCATCGCCCTGGCATCGTTGTAGGCTTTCATTACATCAAAGTGACGTTTCTCTGCATTGCCGGTTCCGGGGTAAGTATCGGTTGAGTTATGGCAACCCATACAGTTAGTGCTGCTATGATTTTGTGATGGTTTTTCTGTGTGGCAACCTATGCAAGCCGTATTGCTGAGGTCCGCCTTGAATAGACTCGCATTAGCTGGCGCACCTTCTCCTTCAACGTGACAAGAGCTGCAATCGGCGGCGGGTCCTTGTGGAAACATCACCTTGCCATAATCATGTATTCCGCCGCCATAACCTATGATTTTATAGGGGGCTGGCACCATGCCATCGGGTGTGCTGGTCATCCTCTCTTTACCCTTATGAATCGCATGGATCATGTAGGTAAACTCGACACTGTTTCCGCTTTCGGGATCGCCGGACGTGGAGGTGTGACAAGATGCGCAGTTTTCTATGGCGATCCTTCGTCCACCGTGAAGCGCCAGACTCTCGACTTGATGGCAGGTATAACAGGCTTCGATTGAGACGACATTTCGGGTTTGAATGCCTTCACTTGACTCTGACGAGGGTTGCCAATCCAGAAATGCATTGGCTGTTACCTGAGGAAGCTCAAGTTCCAGTGTTGCTCTTTGGGTTGAGTCGGCGCTGTAAGTCACGGTTAAGGGCTCTGTCACCGCAGCAATATTGACCTGATACGTGTAGGCATAGCTGCCATCGCCGTTATCGAGGATACACGCATCACAATCGGCTGCTTTTTCAACATTGGCCTGGTATTGGTTCGAAGGATTGATGTGCGACTCACCTTCAGGGATCCAATCCGGGTTGGGTGTCTTCTCGGCATTGATATAGGCCTGCCAATGAAATCCTCTGTCGACCTCTGTTTCACCCATAGTTTCACTGACTCGAGTGAGCTGGGCAATCCCAAAGCGCAAGTCATGGTCTTTGGTCAGACCCAGTACCGCAACGCCATTGGCATTAGTCAGGTCAAAATTGATGGTTGCTATGCCATCGGTGACCATTGCAGTCGTGATACTGGCTGACAATGTTGCCGTGGAATCGATATTGACACCGATAACGCCATCTTTTCCATCTTCCCCGTCTTTACCGTCGCTTCCACAACCCAATAGCAGGGCTGAGCAAGTCAGTGCAATCAAACTAAGCGTCGAGCTTTTTCTTTTTATATCCATAATTTTGCGTTCCATTTTTGCATCATCAAGAGGATAGGGCACTCATCAACGTATTACATGAGTGCCTAATGTTTGAATTCTTCTTATTTAATGGGGTGTACTTTTAGTACGTCCTCTGGTGCGTCTACGCCATGACAAGTAGTACAACTTTCTGTACCGGCTGTAGCATCGGTTTCGGTGCCCATAAATACGGCGCCTTGTTGAGTCATATGATTTTTGGCTGTGTCACTAGAATGACAATCACTGCAGATGGCTGCGGTTGCGCTGGTAAAAGTACCGTTATTGATGGCTAATGGTTTAACACCCGAATATAAGGGGAGGGCTGCACTGAGAAGTCCGTTCTCATCACCGGTATGGCATTGGGCACAGTTTCCGATGTTCCCTGGGTAGTTGAGTGTTTCATAGCCTTCACGTTGTGCATTGTGAAGCGAATGGATTAGGTGCTTGTAGTCTGCCGTGGAAATTGACGGATTAGATGCTGAAGCGTCTGCCGTCATATTGGGGTTATGACAAAGCTGGCATTGCCCTTCTAAATCATTGCGCGAGCCGTGGAAATTAAGGGTTTGTACGCCATGACAACTCCCGCAAGTCTCGTTGGTTACAACGACTCTTCTTCCGGTGTCCGTTAACTCAGCAGCAGAGAAGAACTGATGGCTCGATTTAATGTTTACAGTCGAGAACGCATCCTCTTCGCAATTGCCCAGGCTGCCTTGTGATGAACAGAGCTTACCTTGAATGGCTAAGGTGCCATTGTCGGACTCGCTGCCAGTGGGAATGGTCAACCCACCAATTTCATAGGTGTACGTGCCATTGCTGCCAGAGATAGGTGACGTGTCTTGCAGCTTTAATGATTGAGCTGAAGGCGCATAATCGAAGCTGGTTCCCCAATTTCCATAGACGCGAAGATCGTCGATAAACTCGAGTTTATCGGCGCTATCAACATAAACCGTGTTTGTGACCGGATTGGTCAGCGTGATGCTAAAGGTCACTGTGTTGCCTGAAAGACTCGCACTCACAATGTTAGCGTTAAATTGCGCCAACGCCTCATCGTCACCACCATCATTGTGGATACTTGCCGTCCAGTCTGAGTTATGACAGGCGACACAGTTACTGTTATCCGTTTGCGCCGGATGTCCCTCGCCTGATGGGAAATCAATATTAGTGTGACAAGAACCACAGGCTTCCATTCCTGGAACTCGTGCCCAATTCATGTTTTCGGTTAAGGCTTCATCTGCTACGTGGCAGGTTTGGCAATTAGCCAACTCTCCCGGGAAACCGGTCAGGTGTTTGGTGTGGATCATCTGCGGGAAAATATTGTCAGGGTTACTCACCTTGTCGGCATTGTGACAGGTTACACAGGTCTCGATATCATTGTACTTGCTACCGTGAAAAGCCAAGTCGTTATGACAGGTGTTACACGTCGCTATGGTGATAAGGTTGCGGGTATAGGCGGGCTCGCCGCTGTCGCTCCAGTCGAAGTGTTGGTTCGTTATCGGCAGTGGAGTGCCATCGGGTAGGGCGTCTCCGCCAATTTTTATTATCACCCTCTGAGTCGAACCGGGCATATAGCTGACATCATTTAAGCCATCAAAAGCACCGCTGAACCTATAGCTGTAGCTGCCGTTTTTATGGTCGACCAATTCACCGATGCAACTCGCTGTACAGCTTTCAGAGGTAAAATACTGCCATTGGCTGCTGTTACCGGCATTGGTATAACCTTGGGGAAGCAATTGAGCTGCAATGTATGTGCCTGTACTGATCCCCACTACAGGTTCATCGTCCTGATTGCTGACTCGATAGTTTACCGTGGCGATACCCGCATCGGTGCTGACATCAGTGACTTCAACCATTAATGTAGAGATATCACTCGCCGGTGGTCCACCTGGTGAGCCGGGTGAGCCAGGCTCACCATCATCCCCGCCGCACGCCGCAAGAAACATTGTTAAGGTCAATGGTACTAATCTGTACAGGCTCATCGTGTTTGATTTTGTGCTTTTATTCATCATCTCTTCCTTGGAATTTGTGCTAATTCTGCTCTTGCTAAATCTTATGTTTCCAAATCTACTGTTTCCAAAAAATGCTTTTATCAAGTCCCCCTGATTTTCCAAGGGGCTAAAACTGTATTTTAAAGTTGATAACTTAACGTCAACCCAAGGTAGTGGGCACTATAATCGTGACTGAGAGAGCCGAAGGTCAATACATTAGGTATTGCGTCTAAGGCAATACCCTGGTTACTCCAGTCGGCGTCTTCATATTGCTCGAATATCCAATCGATGCGAATTGCCATATTTTCACTGAACTGATAGTCGGCAAATGCATTGATATTGTGTTTGGTCGAGAAATAATCACCAAAGGGAGATGTGAGACCCTGAGTTAACTCAGTGTCGCTCTGCCCATCGGAATAGTTGTAATCGAGACCGAGAGATAGTTTGCTGTCCATTAGATTTTGATACTGCATCCCAGCGCCAACGAGCGTGGATTGTTCGTCTAAATTGGCATACCAGTTTACATCACCGAAGTTACTGCTACCGGCCTGTTCGCTATCACGCCAATCTTGGTTGAAAAAGGCATTTATGCTTAAGTCTCGGTTGAACAGATATTGAGCCGAGATGTCATAACCAGATGTTTTAACATCGGTAAGTCCGATAATGGTGTCGGTATAATCATTCTGGCTGGTGTGTAAGTTGGCGCTGGCAGATAATGCCTCTGAGCCATTGAAATTGGCCTGCAAACGGTATTCCTGATGCTCTCTATCGGCGAGATAAGATTTTCTCATCAGTGGGTTGTTCACGCTCGATGTGGTTGTGACGGCTCTGTATTCGCTACCACTTCTATCCTTAACTTCCGCTTTTAAGCCAAAAGACCAAGCTTGGGAAAGGCGGTAACTCAGCCTTCCATAAACCCCGGATTCCTGTAATGTCTCTCGGTCGAGATCGCTGTACTTATTGTGATCGTACCCATAACCCGTATCCAGGTAGATATTGCGGGTAAATCGATACTTAGCCGCGAAGGAGGCTTTCTGCCTGGTTCGGTCATATTCAGGGTTGGCAGCCGTACCGGCATAATAGCTGTCAGTGATCACTTGAGGCATATTCAGAACCCGGGTCTTATTGTCCCTATCCTTGTAATCGTAAGATGCACGTACACTGAGTTCACGAGTAATTCGACCAGAATATTTCAGTGTCATCTCTATCACGTCGATCTGCCCATCTAAACTGGAAGCTGGCAGGGCTGGAGATGGACCATTGATGGTTGCCGGGAGGAAGGTTTCGTCTTGGCTGAAACGGCTAAAGCCGGTATGCATTAATACTTGGTGTCCATTGCTGCCCAGCTGTGCATTGGCCGCGATACGGTAGGCTCTGTTATCGGCGGGTGACGCACTCTGTCCTCTATATGCCGCACCAAAAGTAGGAGTGAACGGGGACTGCCAGTTGATGGCATCATGGTCATTATTGTAATGGCTTAACATGGCATCCACACCAGCTAGCCAATTGGCGCCATTAAAGTAAATTTTCGCCCCGAGATTATCAGTCGAATCGTCGATGGGTTGGGCCAGCATGACACTGTTGGTCAGCAAGTTACCGCTGAATGTTCGCTTACCCGTACGATCTTCATGTTGGTAATCCAGCTCAGCCTTATAGAAGCTACCGGTATAATCTGCACCGAGGTTAAATCGCTCGCGTTGAGTCTTGAGTGCAACGGGGTTAGCGCTGCCTGAGAGTTCTGTCATCTGCCGCGTTGTTGCACCAGCTGTCCAATTGTCTGGCAAATTCATCTTATCGCCATCAATCATATAGGGTGTTAATGCGCTGCTTGTATCGTAGTTAGCGATTCCCCGATAGCCTAAGACAATTTCATATTGTCCGGGAGCACCGGTAGACACTTGGGCGCTGCCATTATCATAACCAAGCTTGTCGGCTTCGATTCGGGTTTGATATCCGGATTCATTTTTTAATAGAAGATTGGCTTCCAGATGGCCAACGGTGCCGTCTTGATCGGTGCCGCTGGTATTCCCGAAACGGATATCACTTCCATCGTTATAGGCAATTCCAGCACCGATAGTACCCTTGGTATCACTCGATACATTGCAGCGTTTACACTGCCATTTATCCAGTTTTACGGTTGTACGATTAGCATGAGATAAACCATAACCATCGGCGTATACCGGTGACCATAAGCTGCCTATCGCCATGGCGATTAAACTCAGTCTTGTTGGCAGCTGTGCGGGATTATAAATTCGTTTATTCATCTCTATCACTCCCTATTAGCGCTGCAGCAGCTTGCCGGATGGATGGTTAGAACCATGGATCTGGCTGTGGCAGTTCATGCAACTTTGCCCTGCATTAAAGGCGTTATTTGAATTGGCAAAAACGGCATTTGAAGCATGACCATCTGAGGCATGGCACTGTTGACACAGTTGAGGAGGCTTACTTATCAACATGCTTTCATTGACGCTGCCATGTGGGTTATGACAATTCGCGCAGTTATCACTTACCGGAGAATGCTCCCACAGTTTGGGCCCCCGTTTTTCGGCGTGACAGGAATAGCAGTTCTCATTAACACTCATCTGCTTAAGGTTCGAGTCACTTAAACTTCCATGGGGATTATGACAATCACTGCAGACCATCTGTTGCCACTTCAAGGGATGGGCTGAGCGTTTATGGATATCGGCTTTTTGTTGGGTGTGACATGAGCTGCAGACTTCGACTTCTGTCTTGCGGTCACGGATCGGATCTTTACCTGTATGAACTAAATGACAACCGCTACAGCTAACATCGGCATTGTCATGGTGATTGCCACTCCATGCCATGCGTTGCTCATCATTATGGCAACTGAGGCAGACACTATTTTGCTTTTGAGCGGGGACAGGAGAATTTGCTCCGAATGTGATCATGGGTTCTTTGCCGCCACGATTGTGCTTGCCCAGTGGTCCGTGACAAGCCTCACATTGAAGATCGGCCATGGGAGAGCCGCTAATGTCAGGATTTCCGTGAACACCATCAAACAGCGCCATCACATCGCTACTCTTTCTGTGACACATAAGGCAAGAGTCTGCACCTTTCGGGGAGTATTTCCCTTCGACAAACTTAGTATCGAGAATCGCTTCTACTTCGGCAGGGTCTCTATCATCCCATGGTGTGGCTAATGTATTGAAAGTGATTGTTGTTAAAGCAAATAAAAGGAAGACAACAACCTTTTGTTTGAACCGAGCTGATTCCATGTTCATCATCACACATCCTGGGCGCTTAAAATGCTAGTAATAGCTATATTAGTAATTCAGTTAATTACTAATATAGAATAATAGAATACTTTTGCTACAAATGAGTAACATTTGCATGCGGTAACCCAGGTAAAGACTGCTGATTTAGAAGGTAAAAATAAAAACGTGATGTTGATCACGTTAAGAGCGAGTCAGTCTGTCTATTATTCGCAGGGTAATGATAACTGTTCTTATCTGCAGTTGAGAATAAGAATGAATTGCTTTTAAAAGTGTATTAGTTGAGACTTTTGTCACATAATACATAATACAATTGAAAACTATTCTCGTTTTCACTACCAAACATTGATCTAGGTAAAGTTATTCTGGTTTTGCCTCCGTTAGAATTGATCCGAGTTTAAGAATTATTGAGACCTGTCGAAAGGTAATTGAGCATAATGAAATTAAGCGATTTAAATCCCGGCGAACACGCCACTATTTCAGAGGTAGGTCAATTAAGTTTGCCTTCTGTTGTTAAACGTAAGCTACTTTCCATGGGGATCACGCCAAACACCTCTTTCTTGATGATCCGAAAAGCACCGATGGGCTCAGGGCTCGAACTCGATATCAGAGGAAGCAAATTGTGCATGCGTCGTGATTTAGCGGACGTCATTGAAGTAGAAAGAGTAGTAGAGGTGGAAAAAGCAGATGCCTAAGCAATTTCATTGTGTGACCGTCGGTAACCCTAATGCGGGAAAATCCACACTGTTTAATGCGCTGACCGGTGCTAACCAGCAAGTGGGTAACTGGTCTGGTGTAACCGTCGAAAAGAAAACAGGTTTATTTACGCTCAATGGTGCCGATGTCTACCTTACCGATCTTCCTGGGATCTACGACCTTCTTCCGGCTGGCAGCCGTTGTGATTGTTCGTTAGATGAGCAAATTGCTCAACAGTACCTTGCCGAGGAACAAGTTGATGGCATCATCAACCTTGTCGATGCAACGAACATAGAAAGACACCTCTACTTAACGGTACAACTTCGCGAGCTTGGGATCCCTATGGTCGTGGTGCTCAATAAAATCGATGCCGCAAAGAAGCATGGTATTGAGGTTGATACTGAAACCATGGCCCGTACATTAGGTTGCCCGGTTGTTAGTGTCTGTTCTCGTGATGAGGGCGATATTGAGAAAGTTAAAGCACAAGTGGTCGATCTACTTGAGGGCAAAGTGTCTGAGGCCCCTCTGGTGCTTGATTATGATCCGCGCATTGAAACTGGCGTAAATTCATTATTGAGTAATGATGACAACCTGAGTCGTGGTCGCGCCCTTGCTATGTTAGGTAACGGCTTAGGCTGTGGTAAGTGTAAAAATGGCCAGATGCTCGATGAAGTTAACCAATGCACCGAGTCGTTATCCAGCCAAGGACAAGATATCGAGATCATGGTTGCGACAACCCGCTTCGATTTTGTTCAAAATGTTTATACTTCTTCAGTGAACGCTAATGGTGCTGAAACCCTAAGCGATAAGCTGGATAAGGTGGTTCTTCACCCTATAGCTGGTGTGCCCGTCTTTTTGTTTGTGATGTATCTGATGTTTATGTTCAGCATCAATGTTGGTAGTTCATTCATCGACTTTTTCGATATGACGGCTGGTGCCATTTTTGTCGACCATCTGGGTGCACTGATGTCCGGAATGGGCTCTCCGGCCTGGTTAGTGACTATCATCGCTGGTGGTGTCGGACAAGGTATTCAAACTGTTGCTACATTTATTCCTGTTATTGCGGCACTGTTCCTCGTGCTTTCGGTTCTGGAAGGTTCAGGTTACATGGCTCGTGCGGCATTTGTCGTTGATGGCTTGATGCGCAGAATAGGCCTTCCCGGTAAAGCCTTCGTTCCTATGATTGTAGGTTTCGGTTGCTCGGTTCCTGCCATTATGGCAACCAGAACCCTGGGCAGTGAGCGTGAACGTATCGTGACCGGTATGATGGCCCCCTTCATGTCATGTGGTGCTCGCCTACCTGTTTACGCACTCTTTGCTGCTGCATTCTTCCCTGAGTCGGGTCAGAACTTGGTATTCTTGCTTTACATCATCGGTGTGTTAGCCGCTGTGGGAACAGGCTTATTACTTCGCTCGACCCTATTACCAGGAAGTAGCAGTGCCGTTGTTATGGAGCTGCCTAGCTACGAGAAGCCCAAGTTCAAGACAGTGATGAACCGAACTGGCAAGCGTACCAAGAGCTTTATAATGGGCGCGGGTAAAACCATTGTTATTGTTGTAACCCTATTGAACTTCGTCAATGCTATTGGTATCGACGGCTCATTTGGTCACGAAGATAGCTCTGAGTCAGTATTGAGTGTCGCGAGTCAAAAGGTGACGCCTCTGTTTGCCCCAATGGGGGTTGAGCAAGATAACTGGCCTGCTACTGTCGGTATCATTACCGGTATCTTCGCTAAAGAAGCCGTTGTCGGTACATTAAATAGCCTATACAGCACGCCAAGTACGGGTGAAGAAGAGCTGGCTCCTTTGTATGATACCTTCAGTGATGCGCTGGTTACGATTCCTGAGAACCTGTTTGGTATCGCTCTCGATGACCCACTGTCAATTTCAGTGGGTGATGTATCATCGATAGAAGTGGCTTCTGAAGAGCTTGAAGTCGATACGTCTACATTCTCCGCGCTTCAGGCTGGTTTCTCTGGTGTGACAGCAGCCTTTGCATACTTGTTGTTTATTCTATTGTACACCCCTTGTGTTGCCGCTATGGGAGCCTTGGTTGGCGAGTTTGGCGGACGTTGGGCTGCATTTGCCGGAACCTGGACGTTTGCCTTAGCCTACGGAACGGCAACTGTCTTCTACCAGACCGCGACTTTTAGCGCACATCCGCTACAGTCGAGTCTCTGGATAGGCTTCTTTGTGACCGCCTTAGTTGTTTTCTATATCTGGCTAAAGCAGAAAGCAAAGCGTAGTCAGACGATTATTCCAGGTATAAAGATCATTACCTGTCTCTTATACACATCTGACGCT
>SDWK01000370.1 GCA_004195335.1 Shewanella sp. | reverse complement strand
AGATAATTATTTAAAGGAGTTGTGATGAAATTACAAAAGCTTGCTGTCGCTATAGCTGTAATGACTGCATTATCGGGTTGTAATAGTGATGATGATTCAACTAAGACCTGTTCTGATGGGACAGTTTTAGATACAGAAACCAATACCTGTGTCGTACCGCCAGTTGTTGTACCGCCAGTTGTTGTACCACCGGTTGTTGTACCGCCGGTTGTAGAGACTGATTTCTACAACAGTGATAACTGGGAAGAAAGCTTCCCAGAGCAATATACAACTTGGGCACAAACCGAAGAAAGCAACCCTGAGTCAGGCGTACCAACTGACTTATTGGAAGCGAATCCAAACCTAGTAAGTGCATGGGCTGGCTACGGCTTTGCTAAAGATTACAACCGTGCTCGTGGTCATCACTTTGCATTAACCGATATTATCAAAACCCTCCGTACTGGTGCTCCACTTGTAGGTCACGATGGAACCGTCGTCGGTGAAGCGATGAAAGCAAGTTGCTGGTCTTGTAAGTCTCCTGATGTAGGACGCATGTATGATGAGGTTGGCGAAGGCACATTTGCTGACAACGGCTGGTCTGTTTGGGGTGAAGAGATGCCTAACGTCATTGGCTGCGCCGACTGTCATGAACTAGGCGAAAACACACTACGCCTTAGCCGTCCATACACAGAACGTGCAATGGATAAAATTGACTTTACCTTCGCGGCCCAAGAACACACGAGCCAAGCAGGTCAAACTTGTGCTCAGTGTCACGTAGAATACTACTTCGACGGTACAGACTCTAAGAAAGTACGTTACCCATGGGATCATTGGGTGCCAGGTGTCGACACCGATTACGCTAGCGTTGTTGATTACAAAGGAACTGACAATCTATACAAAGGTTTCGCAGCAGAAGCTCAATTAGCTTTCTACGACAACATTAACTTTAAAGATTGGACTAATGCTATCTCTGGTTCGCCGTCGCTAAAAGCACAGCACCCTGAGTTTGAAAACATGTCAGACCGCACTGAACACTTTGGACCAAACCATTTAGAATTTAGCTGTAATACATGTCATATGCCTAAATCGACAAATGCGAGCGGTGCAGAATACTCGAACCATAAAGTCACATTTGATGCAACCAAGCTACCAGCAAACTGTACCGGTTGTCATAGTGCCGACAGATTCGAAACTATATTTGCAGAGCGTAAAGCAGACATCAATGAGCTACGTTTTGGGCTTAACGGTACTGACCCTCGTCTAACCGAAGTACACTTTAAAGCACAAGCTATTTGGGCTAAAAATGGTATCGAAGGTCTAGAAGCTGGCAAAACCATTGGTGAAGCTAAAGCTGCCTATGAAGGTGCGCTTGCTGCTGGAAACGAACTTGCTAATGAGATGAACAGTCTGTTAACTAAAGTCCGTAACGCTCAGTGGTTCTGGGACAGTGCAACCGCTTCTCACGGTATCACTGCGCATAATCCAAAAGAAGCTAAACGTCTGCTTACTAAGGCTAATACTATTTTAGATGCGGCTATCATTGAAGCTGATACCTTGCTAACTAAGTACGCACCAGAGTATACGTACGACGTAACTCAGTACGATACTAAAGCAAAGGTACAACCTCTTGCCGGTCTTGACTTGGATGCAATGAAAGCAGCTAAAGAAAAGTTCATTGAAGAACGTGTTAAAAAAGAGTGGCCTGCTGAACTGCGTTAATGGCTAATGTAGTTTATTAAACCACCATCTCCAGCCCGTAATGCCAGTCACTCCTCCACTGACTGGCATTTTTTTACCTCTTCTATTTAGGAATAATCAACAAGGCAATCAACAAGGACACCCATTTTTATTTTTCGTGGGTCGTCTTAAAACCTTTGGGCATCACCATTAACAACAGACCAAGCAATCGATTGTAATCAAGCAATCTTAGGCATAGATTAAAAACACCAGCCTACTTTTTTGGCTATGCTGACTATTTATAGTTCACTTTTTGATTAGCTTAAAACAGATCTTCCAGCCACTTCTTGGTCAGGCCAATGCTAACCATCAGCTTAAGCTTTATTAGTGCCATGGTATCACCAGACTCCAGTGCCGTTTCGCCGCAACGCGGATCTGAGCGCTGCAATGCGCCAGTCATTTTATGGTCGATTGGGATCGGCTCACAACCGTGTCCCGACTCACAAATAAAGTCCCACTTCTCTTTAGCGGGCACATGACAAGTGAAGCAGTTGCCATCGAAGCGATTCACTACATCAACGAAACCACGTTTTGCAATTTTAGAACCACTTTCATCAACTTCTAACTCAAAAAACTCCCAGTCACTGGTTGCCGGAAAAGTGCCAGGCTCGCGCTTGACCATAACTTCGGTTGGTACCAGTTGCACCACAGATCCTGTCGGATAAATAGCTCCCTCAGGCGAATTTGCTGCGGCCAAAGTTCCTTCAATGTCTCCCAGTATATTATCTACGTAAAAGTGGCGCACTGGCGTCATCTCACGTATGCAGCTAAAACTCGTTTCATCGATATTTACAACCGCGGCTTCAGATCCAGGCGTTGTAGCGGCATAACTCGCTGCACTGCTAATCAGTGTAATGAACAAAATCATCGCACGTTGGCCAATCATTATCGCTGCTTTCATGGTGTTCCTTATTGTTAAAGGTAATTAACTCAGTCTGATTTGAAATCTGTTTTGCTACAGGCACCCACTGAATTACCTGTGGTCTTATTCTGTTGCCATATCAAGACATAGATTTCGAGCAACCCAATTGCGCGCAATTTTATTATGTTTATTTACTCATGACAAGTCTATGCTGGATAAACTTGTTCAAATAAACGCATTTACTCGAGCCTAACCACTGAGTCAATTATAGTCTCAGCGTCATAAGATCATTAGGGGGTAAGAGTCACTTTATCTACTTGAAACACTGTCGCAAGTTACAATCATTCCCCGTTGAAAGGTGAATAGGGTGAAGCCATAAGCTCATGAACGAGAAGCATGGTCAAAATTGTTCCCTACACTTTTTGACATTTCCAATATCCCTATCAGTCAGATGCTGGACTGACCTTGTAAATGGATTTACGTGCAGAAGGGTTCGCGGCTTAAGCCGCTCCTACATTAAAGCTGAAAATATGCGGGATTTAGCGACTCCAAACACCGCCGCAGATAACAACAAGTCCCCGTTGGAAGGTGAATATGGCGAAGCCATAAGCTCATGAACGAGAAGCATGGTCAAAATTGTTCCCTACACTTTTTGACATTTCCAATATCCCTATCAG
>SDWK01000094.1 GCA_004195335.1 Shewanella sp. | reverse complement strand
TATTACGAGCTTGGCTGGGGTGGATGGTGGTTCTGGGACCCAGTAGAAAATGCTTCATTTATGCCTTGGTTGATAGGAACTGCACTTTTACACTCAGTGATTGTGACCGAGAAGCGTGCAGCTTTCCGTAACTGGACCGTTTTGCTATCTATTTTTGCATTCTCATTAAGTTTACTCGGTACCTTTATTGTTCGTTCTGGTGTACTGACTTCGGTTCATTCGTTTGCGGCAGATCCAAGTCGAGGTATGTTTATTCTCTTGCTATTGGGGCTTGCCGTGGGTGGTTCACTCACCTTGTTTGCATTCCGAGCCAGTGAGATGAAGAGTCCTGCACGTTTCGAGCTTAAGTCTCGAGAGACCATGCTTTTGGTGTGTAATATTCTATTGACTGTTGCATGTGGCACCGTACTCCTTGGTACACTTTACCCCTTACTTATCGACGCTCTAAACATGGGCAAGATCTCTGTAGGACCTCCTTACTTTAATGCTGTGTTTGTACCGATCGTACTAGTGCTATTCGCGTTTATGGGAATAGGTCCGAATATACGTTGGAAGAAATCTAAGCCTGGCGCTCTAAAAGCCAAACTTCTTGTTCCAGCTGTTATTGCCACCCTAGTCGGTATCGCTACGCCTTTCCTAGCCGATGGTCAGTTTAATTTATGGGTGATGCTGGGTATTACAGCTGCTGTATGGATTGTGCTTGCTACATTACGTGCTGGCTATGACATGATGAAGGAAAAAGATGGTTCACTGAGTCTGGTTCGTATTAACCGCAGCCAACTTGGTATGATCATCGCTCACTTAGGTATCGCCATTTCTGTAGTGGGTGGGACTATGGTTTCGAACTACTCAATAGAGAAGAGCGTACGTATGGGGCCTGGGATCACACAAGAATTAGCCGGATATAGCTTCCATTATATCGAAACTAAGAATGTTGTTGGACCTAACTACACAGCTCAACAGGGACAGGTTGAAGTCACTAAAGATGGTGAGTATGTCACTCTACTAAGACCGGATCGCCGCCAGTACAATGTCCGTACCATGGACATGACAGAGGCCGGAATCGATTGGGGATTATTCAGAGACCTATATATCACAATGGGTGATCCATTAAGTAGAACTCAGTTTGCTGTTCGTCTTAACTATAAGCCATTTGTTCGTTGGTTATGGTTCGGAAGTATATTCATGATGGTCGGTGGTATCTTTGCTGCATCAGATAAGCGTTATCGTACAAAGAAAGTAACAGAAGCATCGAAAGCTGATGCAGAAAAAGCTAAATTAGCTACAGCTTAACTTGAATTGGGGCAAGTATGAAGAAGAGACTAGTACTATTTATTCCGTTGGTATTATTCTTAGTCATGGGAGTGTTCCTTTATAAGGGACTCTTCCTTAATCCACAGCATCTAGACTCTGCACTGGAGGGTAAGCCGATACCTGCTTTCCAGCTAGAGCGTCTTGAAAGTGGTGATGAATTAATTACCAACGAGAGCTTAAAGGGAAAGGTTTCATTATTAAATGTATGGGCAACATGGTGTCCATCTTGTAAGTATGAACATCCTTATTTGATGAAATTAGCGAGACAGAATATCTTGCCCATCTACGGTATTAATTATCGTGATGAACGTGCCATGGCGATTCGTGAGCTAAACCGTCAGGGCGATCCCTATACTGTCAACATCTTCGATCATGATGGTCGTTTGGGGTTAGACCTGGGTGTTTATGGTGCTCCAGAAAGTTACTTGGTCGATCATAATGGAATTATTCGTTATCGTTACGCTGGTCCGATCGACCAACGCGTTTGGAATGAAACATTGTTTCCGATGATTGAGAAGCTTCAGACTGCAGCTAAATTGGATGGTGCATCATGAGTAAGGTTTATAAGTTTATCGGCATGTTATTTTTGTCTATGACACTGATCTCATCAGCCTTTGCTACTCCTGTTGATACTTACGAGTTTAAATCTGCTGATAAGCAGAAAAGAGCGCTCGATTTAGCCCACTCGCTTCGTTGCCCACAGTGTCAGAACCAAAACTTAATCGATTCTAATTCACCCGTCGCCCAGGATCTCCGTCTTGAAGTTTATCAGATGGTTGATGCGGGTAAAGGCGATGATGAAATCATTGAGTTTATGACCAGTCGTTATGGTGAGTTCGTACTCTATAAGCCAAGAATGGAAGCGAAGACCTATATTTTATGGTTGGGTCCGATCGGATTACTCATATTCGGCTTATTGATTGGCTACTTCTTTATTCGCAAGCAACGTATATCTGAAGTGGATGACCAGGAGCTCAGTGCTGAAGATCAAAAAGAGTTAGATAAGTTGCTTAAGCGAGCTGATAAATGAACAAACTGTTAGTCAGTGCGCTAACCGTTTCGTTGCTGGCTCTGGGCTCGTTCTCTGTCAGTACAGCGTTTGCGTATCCTGGAATGCAACAAAAAACAGAAGCAGCGAGTCAGTCCAGTATTGACCTTATTAATGTATTGCCAAAGACATACCCTATCGACATCGTTACTTTTAAAGATAGTAAAGGTAACGCGGTAGATTTTAGTCAATATAAAGGTAAGGTCATCATGGTCAACATGTGGGCAACATGGTGTCCACCTTGTGTTCGCGAATTACCTGCTATTGAGCGTTTGTCTACTAAGTTCGATTCCAAAGACTTTGAAATATTGCCTATTTCCATTGATCTTGAAGGTAAAGATAAGGTTGAGCCATTTTTGAAAGAACTGGGAATGGAAACATTCAATTCTTACTATGATGAAAAGCAAGAGTTAAGTCGTGTTTTCCCACTCGATACGATTCCTGCAACTTTCATTTTGAATAAAGAAGGTGAACTGTTGGCCTTTGTGCGCTCTTTTGTCGATTGGGATGACAAAAAAGCGGAACAACTCATACAAAGCTTTCTAGATAAACCTTAATATGCTTTATCTAGATAGTAAAAAGGGACCTTTGGTCCCTTTTTTGTTTCCATAAAACAAAATCAATCAGTGAAGCGAGCCGAAAGCGGAGTATTAATCGTCACTTTGCTTGATAAGTATTCGTTTGAATCAATAGTCTTAGAATTCTCTCAAAAAGCCCTTGTGCTCAGGGCTCACATCCCTATAATGCGCATCCACTGACACGGCACAGCAGGCCAACGAGTTAGCGTTAAGCTAGAACGTACGGGACTTGCAGCGGTGTTAGAGAGTTAAGTTTCTATTGAGATTTGATTCAGGTGACAAACGCTTTAGGGCTTCGGGTTTTGATTGATTATCACAT
>SDWK01000892.1 GCA_004195335.1 Shewanella sp. | reverse complement strand
ACAAGTGAGCCTAAAGACAGATCAAATGTCGACAAGCGAATTTCCTGAATACCACCGACCCCGACTACAATAGGGGATTTAACATCACCAAGTGTCATCCGCGGAAAATCGACGACGACCCTCACCGGGTCGATAGAGTCATATACGGTGTATCTATACCCTACAGGTTGATCGGATACGATATGAACAACAGGCTGCCCCTCCGTCATCTGAACAGTTATATCTTTCAAACTGTTCGATGCTGTTTCAGCAAAACCACTTGGCACTGCAATAAGCAGACATACCAGAATAAAGATCAAACTATTCAACAATTTCATAAATTTGTCCCCTAATGCCAATAACCGCAAACTTGATATTAAAAAGATTTATCTTCAGGAATAGTCAAGGACTGGAGTCCCTTTGAAACATTTCCCAACAAATCTATCGTTGTCTCTTCAATGACAATTGCCGACTTAATGATATCTTTAATAACCCCGCTATTTTTTCCAATTTTCAAGCCAGGCTTTAATATGTAATTTTTCCCATCAGGCGCACTTACCATCGCTCGCGGGACACCCTTTCCAATCAGAATGGCCTGAATGCGGAATTGGCCGAGATCGAATTTTTCCAGCGGCGTCTTAGGAGCACCCGCCTCAGCTGCTTCCTGTTCCTTTTTCAACAAGGAGACAAACGGATCCCGCTGTCCAAAGGATCGATAAATAAATGGATCCTCCTCCACTTCTTCGACCTCAACTTCGACTTGCTTGGGCGCTATTGGCTGAGCCTTTTTCACAGCAGCGTTCTGAGCCACAGGAGCAACATCCTCGCCACACCCAAAAAGAATCAAAAGAAAACAAACAACAAATAAACGTGAAATATTTGTTAGCACGTTTCGACTCATCACTTTTTCCCCGTTTTCTTTGAGGTTGCCTGAGGAGTATCAATAAAACGGAAAGTCGTTGCACGACAGTCAACCTTCAGAGTCGTGCGATTGACTTCTACCTTCGGTTGACCCATTTTCAACTTATCAATATTTACAATTCTAGGCAGGTTACTCACCGCATCAAAAAAGAGCGCAACATCGTGGTAGGAGCCGCGCAGTTGTAAATCCACCGGGACCTCTGCATAAAATCCCTTGGTCACCTCAGGTGCGGGCTTAAACTTCAAGACTTCGAGTCCTTGCTCGCGCGCCAATTCTCCTACTGCACGCAATAACTTTGGCAGTTCTTTTTTATCCGGCAGCTCAGAGAGAGCTTCATTTAACTGAGCCTGCAAACGCTCATATTCGGCCCTAAACATTGGTAAATTTGCGGCAATTCTCTGATTTTCGGCCAGTTTGGAAGTCGCGACATCCAAACGACGCTCCAAAGAGGCCATCTCTTCAAGTTGGCCCTGATAGAGACCAAAATAAAAACCAACTATCACAAGCCCAATGATAGCGATTAGAACCGATGCCCGCTGATACAAGGGACGTCTCAGAAAACTTTCAAAACTCGGATCCATATACTTACCAATGCCCCTCTCAAACTATATTGCTGGCTGCAATGTCCGGCAGGTCAAGTTAAATTTCTGCAATTTAATCTTGTTCTGCACAGACTGAGATATTCCGCTAAGCTCAACACTCCCGTAATAAGGTGAAGCGCTGAGCCTTTCCATAAAACTCGCCACAGCATCTTCGTTTATAGCCATCCCAACAATTTTAACCGAACCACCCGAGACGGAGTAATCAGTCAACCAAACCTTATCGGGTAAGGCATTATTTAATTCATCCAGCAGATGAACTGGACCGGATCGGCCATTCTTTAATACCTGCAGTATTTCCAATTTCTTTTTCAGATCTGCCTGCAGCTTCTTATAACGGGATACTTCACCTATTTCTTTTTGCAATTGATTAATCTGTGCCTGAACTGAATTTATTTCACCCTGCTTATCACTTATCCTTGCCATCATCGTGAAGTAAACGGCACCACAGGCGATAGAGGCCGCCACGAGACTCAGAATCAAAATCGACATCTGCGAACGAATTCTTTCCTTCTTTTGCGCAGCCCTGATTGGCAGGAGATTAATTCTGATCATTTGTCACCCACCTTTCTCATCGCCAGGCCTGTTGCAACAGAGAGCATAGGTCCAATCGCCGCCAGATACTCCAGATCAAATTCCTTTTCGTTGACCGTGACATTTCGGAAGGGATTTATTACTTCAGTTTTAAGTCCCAAACTTTTCTCGAGAACCTCACAAACCTGACGCGACTTAGAGACTCCACCTGTCAAATATATCTTTGCAATCTTGTCATCTGCCGATGTTGCCGAGAAGAAATCGAGAGAGCGCTTTACTTCCTGCACCAGATTTCCCACAGCGTCCACCATCACATCATCGATGGTTTCGGGATCGACATCCCCGACATTTCTTTCTCCAAGCTTCGCCCGTTCAGCCTCTTCACTGCTCAGACCAAGCCTTTTTTGCAGTTCGTCACGAATGATATTCCCACCCGCCTGAATGTCGCGAGTAAAGAGCGAAACGTCGGCCTTAAGGATATTTACACTGATGGCGCTTGCCCCCATATTAACGAGAGCAACCACTTCGTCCTCAACAAAGCCATAGTTGACATCGAAGGTATTTTCGACAGCAAAACAGTCGATATCCATCACAACCGGTTCCAGCCCTGCTTCAGAGAAAAGTCCGACAAAATCATCGACGTAATCTTTCTTGGCAGCAACCAGCATGACATTCATCTGGGAAGGATCTTTAGCGTCGGGTCCGAGAATCTGAAAATCTATATTAACCTCGGAAAGATCGAAGGGGATATACTGTTCCGCCTCCCACTGAATACTGGCATCCAGCTCCTCTTCGGTCATTATCGAAAGCATGATTTTGCGGATAATAACCGAGTGGCCAGAGACCGAGGTCGCTACCCGCTTGCCCTGAACCTTCATCCCCACAATCAGATTACTGATCGCTTCGACAATCGCCGAGGAGTCCATGATTGTATTATCAACAATTGTCTCGGCAGCAAGGGGTAAAATACCAAGGTTTACCAACTGGTAGTTCCCGCGGGACTCCCTTAAGCGGACGAGCTTCACAGAACTCGATCCGACATCAATTCCGATCAGATCTTTTTTAGTTGAAAACAACATTTATCCCATCCTGACGACAAAGGTGTCTTAAGCTATACACGATCAATCCTCACCCGGAAAGACCTTCCCGCGTTCAGAAATATCCAGACCAAGGGCCAGGATTATCTTTCGCATGGTGTCAACCCGGCACTCACAATTCTGTTCAATCCG
>SDWK01000890.1 GCA_004195335.1 Shewanella sp. | reverse complement strand
CCCTGGAGGTTATTCTTTGAATTTTCGTCATCTAGCTATAAATTTTACACTGTTAGTTGTGCTGCTATTTTTATTAACCGGGTGTAACTTAGCCAACCATGGCTCATTCGTGACGCAAACTTTCTCGACCACTGTAGGCGCAGAGGAACAGGCCTTGACCCGCTTGGGTCCGGTAGAAGGTAAAAGCTGTCAAACATCGGCTCTCTATTTGATACCTTACGGTGATTCTGCGGCGACGAGTATTGCGATAGAAGAGGCAAAACAACAACGGGAGGGGACCCGAATATTAGCCGATATGACTATCGATGATAAGTTATGGCTGGAGTTCGGTTACTCGGTGCAATGTATCTTAGTCAGCGCGACGGCCTATGGCGTCGCGCCTTAATACCGATCGGTATAATACCCTGAAGTAAAATTAATAGCTTTTAATCAGCCAGTTGCGTAACACAACTGGCTTAAATTGATTAACGTAATGGCCCAGTTCTAAACATTAAGTCCTAAATACTCAGCCCCCACATTTCGAAGGTTTCTTTACTCAGTTGTTCTCTGAAATCAGGGTGGGCTATGTCGATCAGCATTCTGGCTCGCTCTCTTAGGGATCGTCCACGAAGATTGGCGATGCCATATTCGGTGACAATATAGTGAACATGAGCTCGAGTCGTCACGACGCCAGCCCCCGGAGAGAGCACTGTCGCAATTCTCGATACCTTGCCACCAGCGGCGGTACTCGGCAGTGCGATAACCGAACGACCGCCTTCTGATAAGCCTGCCCCCCGAATAAAGTCCATTTGACCTCCGACACCTGAATAGATGCGGGTTCCCAGAGAATCGGCGCAGATCTGACCAGAAATATCGACCTGAAGTGCGGAGTTTATCGCCATCACATTGGGATTCTTTCTGATGATAGAGGTGTCATTCACCTGTTCAATGTCCATAAATATGACCGAAGGATTATCGTCAACATAGTCATAGAGTCTTTGACTGCCAAGAGCAAAGCCCGTCACCAGTTTACCGGGATGGACTTTTTTCTTACTATTGTTAATCACGCCACTTTCGACCAGTTTTAGCACCCCGTCGGAAAAGAGTTCAGTATGGATCCCGAGGTCTTTATGTCCACCAAGGCAGCTGAGTACCGCATCTGGAATCGCGCCAATCCCCATCTGAAGACAGTCACCGTCTCTGACCAACTCGGCCACATTATGACCTATTGCCAGGCTGGTTTCGTCACTGGCTGCGAGTGGGTGTTGCGGAAGCGAAGCACTGGCCTCGTAAACCGCGGCAAACTTTTCGTAATGGATAAAACCGTCACCATGGGTACGTGGCATCTGCGGGTTAATGTGGGCAATGATTTTCCCCGCCATTTGACAGGCGGCTAGGGTCGCTTCCACCGAAATGCCTAAGGAGCAGATCCCGTGTTTATCGGGGGGGGAAACCTGAACGATGGCGGTGTCTATTTTCTGCTCGCCTGATCGAAACAGCTTAGGCACTTCCGAGAGGAAGATGGGGACATAGTCGGCATCACCTTGCTGTAGCAATAGTCGTGTCGGTAATCCACCAAAGAAGCAGCGATGGCGTAGGTGTCCCTTGAGATTTTCGTGGCTCAGAGATTCGGCACATTCGGTATGAAGTTGTAAAAGGGTGAGATCTTTTTTGGTCAGAGCATGCTGAGCCAAGGCGTTGAGCAGTAATCTGGGCGTCGCTCCCATGGAATGGGTCCAGAGGGTCTCGCCATCTTGAATTAAAGAAACGGCTTCGAGTGCAGTCTTACAAATGATTGGAGCCATTTATAGATATCCGATGATTAAGTTAGTATTTAAGTTATTGTTCAACTTGTCGTTTAGATATTGATTGCGTGAGGAAAAGTCTATATTGAGTCTTTAAAATGTCTTCAATCCATTGAGTGAGTCAATCTGAGGTATACCATACGGAGAACTGATGCTGGAGTCATTGATTAAGATCACCCTTGCCGCTTAATGTAAGTTCCTTAATATCTTGCATTTGCCTTTGTACTTCAAGGTCTTCAGTTTGGGTAAGCACGGCATAGGTGCGAGGATAATCCCAGCCGTAACCCCAGCGGAAATTTGAGGGCAGGTAGGGGGTCCCACCAATTCTGACGCCTTTAAGCATCAAATTTGCTAAAAGAGGTAGGCCAACATTGGTGACACATTGCATTAATGCACGATCGGCAATTTGGCGGTCTTCATAGGTTCCGCCTCTCCAATAGGCGAGATCGTGGGCGGTACAACAGTTAAGCCAGAGGGTATGTTGTTTTAATGTGCCGTCAGGAAACAGACTACAGCCGTCGGTCATGAAAGGTTTAAGTTCATCTGCAACGCTTATTGGGCTCGATAACAAGCAAGCGCCTAACATAAATGTTAAAACCAGTGCCGTAAGCGTCGTGTTTATTTGGTCATTAGCTCGATGCTTCACAATCCCTCAATATTTTTTTTAACCTTTAGTCACGATAACAAGATAACCTTCTGGGATTCAAGTCTTAAGCTTGCAGCATTTTAATGTACATGAAACAGAGTTCTCATCGTAAAACCTTGTGTATTCTTTGTTGTTCGCCCAGCCCATTAATATTAACCGGTCAATTTGTGTTTCAGTGGCACTGGGAGTGATTTATTTTGCCGTAGGATTAATGACTAGGCATTATGAATAGAGGGGCGCTGTTTAATCAATCTTTTCAAATCTAGCAAGCAAAGATATTATCACGTGGGAAAAAATTAAAAGGGCAACAAATGAAACAATCCATCGTTCACGTCGCTTTAGTGGTCAGAGATTATGATGAAGCCATCGATTTCTATGTTAATAAGCTGAAATTTGAGTTAGTTGAAGATACCTATCAGGCGGAGCAAGATAAACGTTGGGTTGTCGTCTCTCCTCCCGGTTCAAATGGTGTTGCCTTACTGTTAGCGCGTGCCTCTAAAACGGAACAGGAAGTATTTATTGGTAACCAAGCGGGCGGCAGAGTGTTCCTTTTCCTCAATACCGATGATTTTTGGCGGGACTACCATCGAATGCTCGCTGAAGGGATCACGTTTATCAGACCGCCGAAAGAGGAGGACTATGGCACCGTTGCCGTGTTTGAAGATCTATATGGAAACCTTTGGGATTTACTGCAGATGAATGACAACCATCCCATGGTCATGAGAATGTCATAATCTTGCTTGACCAGGGCCAAAAAATTCAGAGCATTATGTGATACATGTTCGCCTTTTGAGGTGTCTTTAACGCACAGGACTTCATTCCAAAACAAGAAGAA
>SDWK01000888.1 GCA_004195335.1 Shewanella sp. | reverse complement strand
CGAATCCCCTTGGGGACGCCATTAACGAACGAAGCCTCTCTGCTCACGCAGGGGGGCTTTTTTCGTTGTGTTTTTTGAATTGGGTTGGTTCTAGGTTGGTTGGGGGTTCCATTTAGAGGGGGTTACTCTGGTGTCGCTTCCGGAGTTGTTACTGATGATTCCCTCACCACACTTTTTCAAAATATGTGGTTAACGCACGATCCGATATCTCACTACGAGTGTGCCCGTCGGTTGAACCGTCCTTGTTGACCAGACCCATTTCCTGCATCTTGGAGGTGCGCCGCCCCACAAGCTGATAGGTCACGTCAAGGAGGACTGCAACTTCGTTGGCACGCATTCGAATCGCTTCATCACGCAGAGTGCTCAGGATATCCAATTCAACGGGGTCCAACATTACATCCTCTTTCAACTGAGCGTACTCTTCTCGAAACTCTTTCGCGAGGACCACTATGCTGCAAGTACCCTCCTTACATTCAGGGCAAAGCCATTTATATAGTTCAAAACTACCCTGTGTCTCCATCGCAAAACAGGTGCCACACTGATTGCATCGAATCGTCTGCTTACTCGAGAGAAACTCCTGAATTGCACGACTGTAGTCGAAGCACCTCTGTACGAAGTAGTTTCGATAGTCACGACCGGGAGGATAACCCCAAGACATTCTATGAGTTTCAGTAAGTCCATAGTACATGGCATATACGATGACAGGTGCCCCGTTCTTATCTCTGGTGTCTTTGTACTTAGATACAAGAAAATTCGACTCTAGGGAGCGAAAGAGGGGCTCGAGGCTCTGCTGAACTACAAAGTGACTGGACGGTGGGTTGCTAAGTTCACTGAAATAGGACCCACCAAGGCTGCCAGACTGTATCTGCTTTCTGACATTCCGGGCTTCGCCTATAAGGCAATCTAGTAGCTCCTTCTGGTTGTGGCGATCTAGCTTATTTTCGAACGGCTCAAGTGCATAACGAAGCATCCGGTTAAAATATTGCGATATGGTTGACTCGTAATACTTTCGAGAGGCAAGCCTAATGGCGGCTTGCGTAATCAATTGGCCCTTGGATACTCGGTCCAGATAGCATGTATGCAACAAGGCACCCATGAGTCGTGGAACATTGAACGACGCCTGAAATATGAGTTTCATGTGATCAGCGATCGGCACGGAAGGATCGAAGTAATTTTGCAATTCTTCACCGAACGCACGGAAGCGCGTCTCCAAAAGACGGGTTGCATAGTCGATTGCTGAAGTCTCCATGTCTTGGACCTCTGTTGCCTCATAGAGGGCACTGAAGTCTATGCAAACAGTGTCCACCTTGCTGGGGTCGATTTTCCCGTAATAAACACGCCCAGGATATCCAGCGATCTTGAGTTTGACAGATTCATTGCTGGCATTATTTAAGGGTGCTAGCACAACGTCTACGAAGAGTTTTTGATCAAGAAAATTGAGTTCAGAGAAGTCATCAAAGAACACAACAAGCCGTGTCATTCGTGCTCCTTCCAAAAGAACCTTGATCTCACCCAGCAACTCCAAGAAAGGGTAGGCCTTAAGAATAATTTCCGAGTACTCCCTGTAGACCTCAGCGTCCTCCAATGTCTTGTCAAAATCGGAAACCGTAGCTGCCGCCTTGGCTTTGAATCCAATAGCCGTAGCTTCTACGCCAAGTTCAGCCTGCCTGCTACCGCCATGCTCCTGTTTATTCTGCGCCCGACATTGCCGTGAAATTTTCTGAAGTATAGGGATTTCGTGGTCTTCGAGTTTGGCCTCCTTCACCTGCGTGGCTAACCGGATGAGGTTCTCTTGAAGATCTTTATATGAACGTTTAGCGCCGAACACGGTATCTCGCAATGTCATCTTGCTGCATGTCTTCTCTATTTCGTTAAGCAGTTCAGAGATAACTGCGCCAAGAAACGCTTTACGCAAAAGGTGGGCACGGCAAACACCTGGGTCGATGCCATCTGTTAAAGCACCTGCAGGTACCTCATCTGCCGAAATCAACTCGTTCAAACTCTTGACGTCAACGTAGGCAGACAATATGTCTCGTGAGATCCGATAAACCGATTGAGCCTTCGCAAACACAGTACTCTTTCCTGTGCCTTTCCGGCCTAATAGAAAAGTAGTATTGCTGGACAATACTGAATTGAGTACGGCATCCCCAGGCAGCGGATCAACATACAGTTTACCTACGGGGTCTTGGCCCAACTCTTTTTGGAAATCAAGCAATTCAGCACGCTGATACTTACGGAGGGATTCTGCTATTCGTGCGAAAGCTGCCTGTTTCATCATCTATCCCCATCTCCTGAACAATTCAATCAACTATTAAATTCTCGAATTCAAACAAAAAAACCACCCAAGCTCTTAAGGTGGTCACACAAATACTGGGCCCCCTTAGCTTAAAAGCAATATGTAGACAATAGAGGAACACATCCTCGCCGTAAAGTTCTTTTGAAAAGCTTTATACCCGTCCACAAATGGATAACTCGTAACTTTTCTTCGTACCACCACCCTATAGTCAGACCATTAAATCTCAACAACCAACGTTCCATACGTGGCCCTGATCTCACTGAAGATCGGGGTTTTTTTATGAAGTTTTCCTGGAATCCCACAAGAAAGGAGATACACATGATTCACCTGAAGACCCTCAGTGACCTCTCGCAAATACTCGATGATCCTTACCTATGGCGTGAAGTCTACGGATTCCTGTCAGTCTGCACCCAGGAGATCCGGGAATACGGCGACGAGGATGACCTGATCGACCATGACTTCAACTTGGTCATTCTGGATACCGATGAATTGGACTATTTGGCCGATCTCGGTAAGCCAGAAGAGACAGCCGTAACCCGTATAGAGTGCTGCGGTGAAGTCCGAATATTTCGCCGCTTAGTGTATCCCATCGAAATTGTCCTCATCGACGAATCCCATCTGTAAAACCTGATCTGTAAGTCCCGTTCTGTAAAACCCATCCCGAAGCAGCACCAAAAACCAACCTACTACCAACCTATCTGAGGTCAGCCCCAGCACCTTCGACATGTTTGCTGGGAAGCTCCATCCCCGCTCAACTGATCTCTAATCAGATGGTCGTGGGTTCGATCCCCCCCCCGGCTCACCATTTTAATAGCGTCGTAGTTTGCGGGTACATTTCCCGCAGGGTACTTAGAGGTTTAAGTCCCTATCTGTTGAGTGCCACAACATCGATTACTGAAAAATGTGCCAGCACATCGATAACAAATGTTCTCTGACAATCGAATAGTAGCCACGTAAATATGTGAGCAC
>SDWK01000882.1 GCA_004195335.1 Shewanella sp. | reverse complement strand
GTTCCGTAGGGAGCGTGGTTTTGTGTCTTTTTAACGGGTAAAGACTCATTTTTACTCAAACAATAAATATAAGTAATAAGCAGTGGAAGCAATATGATGAACCATTCCCAGCCTCAAGGCGCTGATTACAATTACACCGTTGTCCGCCAGTTTGCCCTCACCACCGTTTTGTGGGGAATTATTGGTATGTCAGTGGGTGTATTGATCGCGGCTCAGTTGATCTGGCCACAACTAAACTTCGATACTCCATGGCTTACATACAGTCGTCTTAGACCTCTGCATACTAATGCCGTGATTTTCGCGTTTGGTACTTCAGCACTTTTCGCAACATCCTACTATATCGTTCAACGCACGTGTCAAACCCGACTTTTTGCACCCAAATTGGCTGCATTTACTTTTTGGGGTTGGCAAGCCATCATTCTTTCAGCAGTAGTGACTTTGCCACTCGGTATTACCAGTGGTAAAGAATATGCTGAGCTTGAATGGCCTATAGACATCGCTATCACCCTTGTGTGGGTCACATATGCGATTGTTTTCTTCGGTACTATTGTTAAACGAACGACGTCCCATATTTATGTGGCGAACTGGTTCTTTGGTGCCTTTATTATCACCGTCGCTGTATTGCACATAGTTAACTCTATGGCTGTACCCGTCAGCTTATGGAAATCTTATTCTCTGTATGCTGGTGCGGTCGATGCAATGGTTCAGTGGTGGTACGGCCACAATGCCGTGGGCTTCCTGCTTACTGCTGGCTTCTTAGGTATGATGTATTACTTTGTACCTAAACAAGCAGGCCGTCCGGTTTACTCATACCGTCTGTCTATTGTTCACTTCTGGGCTTTGATTGCTCTGTATATCTGGGCTGGTCCTCACCACCTGCATTATACGGCATTACCAGATTGGACTCAGTCGTTGGGTATGGTGATGTCACTTATCTTATTCGCACCTTCTTGGGGCGGTATGATTAACGGTATCATGACCCTGTCAGGTGCTTGGCATAAACTAAGAACCGATCCTGTTTTACGTTTCCTTGTCGTTTCATTGTCTTTCTATGGTATGTCTACCTTCGAAGGCCCAATGATGGCAATCAAAACGGTAAACGCCCTTTCTCACTACACTGACTGGACCATTGGTCACGTTCACTCTGGTGCGTTAGGTTGGGTTGCGATGGTTTCTATTGGTTCGCTTTATCACTTAATCCCTGTGCTTTACGGACACGGTCGTATGTATAGCTCTAAACTGGTTAATGTTCATTTCTGGTTAGCGACTATCGGTACTGTTCTGTACATCGTATCTATGTGGATTTCTGGTGTGATGCAGGGTCTGATGTGGCGCGCAGTTAACTCTGACGGTACGCTGACTTATAGCTTCGTTGAGAGTATTGAAGCTTCGTACCCATTCTACTTTGTTCGATTCATTGGTGGCTGTTTCTTCGTAACCGGTATGCTGATAATGGCATATAACGTGTTTAGGACAGTAAAAGCACCTAAAGAATCTTTGCCTGCATTAGCAGAAGCATAAGGGGTAGAAACGATGAAATTTAATCATGAGCTAGTCGAGAAAAACATCGGTTTAATGGGTATTCTCACTGTTCTTGCCATCAGTATTGGTGGATTAGTACAGATCACCCCCCTGTTGTTTCAAAAAGACACTACCGAGCCTGTTGATGGATTAATTCCATATACAGCTCTGCAAACAGAAGGTCGCGACATCTATGTCCGTGAAGGTTGTTATAACTGCCACAGTCAGATGATCCGTCCACTGCGTGCAGAGACTGAGCGTTATGGTCACTACTCTGTCGCGGGTGAGTCTGTATGGGATCACCCGTTCCAGTGGGGTTCTAAGCGTACCGGTCCTGATTTGGCACGTGTAGGCGGTAGATACAGCGATAAATGGCATGAAGTTCATTTGATTGACCCACGTGCAGTGGTTCCTCAATCGAATATGCCTGGTTTCCCTTGGTTGGCAGAAAACAAGCTTGACGGCGAGTTAACTGGTCAAAAGATGGATATCTTACGTAATCTTCATAAGGGTGGAAATAAAGGCCAAGACCTTTATACCGATGAAGAGATTGCGGGTGCACAAAAAGCCGTCGAAGGTAAAACTGAGATGCAAGCACTTATCGCCTATCTGCAGTCCCTTGGACATGCACTGAAATAACTAGGAGGCAATTATATGGATTACGGAACAATACAAGGCATTATTACCATTGTCGTAATGTTAACGTTCGTCGGTATATTTGCATGGGCTTACAGCTCTCGTCGGAAAGAACAATTCGACGAAGCGGCTAACCTTGTTTTTTCAGATGATGAACTAAACAAGGGTTCAGGAGAACACAAGTGATGAGTAGCTTCTGGAGTATATGGATTACCGTACTCACAATCGTGGTAATCGTTGGATGTTTTGTCCTATTAAGACTCGTCTCTAAAAACAACACTGGTGTTGAAGAAGGCAAGTCGATGGGGCATAGCTTTGACGGCATCGAAGAACTGAACAACCCACTACCTAAGTGGTGGAGTTATCTGTTCTACGTCACCATCGTTTTTGGTGTTATTTACTTAGCGCTTTATCCGGGTCTTGGAAACTTCAAAGGTTTCTTAGGCTGGTCTAGCGCTAATCAAAGCATCGGAACCGAGAATGGCATTGCAGCCGATTCTAAAGCCGCAGTTGAGCTAGCGGTTAAAGAAGGTCGTTGGGTTCAGTATGACCAAGAAGTTAAACGTGCCGATGAAAAATTTGGCCCTATCTTCAAGGCTTATGCTGATACGCCACTCGATGAGTTGGTTAAGAACGAAGAGGCCCTTAAAGTGGGTGGTCGTCTGTTCTTACACAACTGTTCGCAGTGTCATGGTAGTGATGCCCGTGGTAGTAAAGGCTTCCCTAACCTGACTGACGGTGATTGGTTATATGGTGGTGAGTTAGCCACGATTAAAGCCACAATCATGAATGGTCGTCATGGGATGATGCCACCTAAAGGTGGTCTTCCAATCGAAGACAGTGAAATCAAAGGCTTGGCTGAGTATGTTACTAAGCTTGCTGGTCGAGATCACGACGAAGCCCTCGCCGCTCAAGGTCAAGGCTCATTCATGAAAGGCTGTTTCGCTTGTCATGGTATGGATGCAACGGGTAATAAGATGATGGGTGCGCCCAATCTTACCAATAACATCTGGTTGTATGGCGGTAGCCGTGGTGCTATCGAACAGACAATTAAGAATGGTCGAAGTGGTGTCATGCCAGCTTGGAAAACTGTGTTAGGTGAAGAAAA
>SDWK01000880.1 GCA_004195335.1 Shewanella sp. | reverse complement strand
ACCAGCCCAGTCACCACCACCACTACTCGGCTGACCCCTAATCTATGCCCTTCTTTCAACTGGGCTGCGTGACACCCATCAATTGGTGTTGGCTGGAAAAATGCCTGAGGGCGATGTTTGCCGGCTGCGCCATGAAGCAAAATCAGCTGGATTGCGGGAAGAGGAACTGATTTTCACGGGTTATGTCACCGATGAGGAATTGGTACAGCTCTACAATTTGTGCGAACTGTACATCTTCCCCTCATGGCACGAAGGGTTTGGATTGCCTGCGCTTGAGGCGATGCGCTGTGGTGCTCCAGTAATTGGGGCGAACACTTCCAGTCTGCCAGAAGTGATTGGGTTCGAAGATGCGCTCTTTGACCCGCACTCGGAAGAATCTATGGCTGCCACGATTTCAAAAACTTTGACCGATGACGCCTTCCGTTCGAATCTCGTCCATCATGGAATGGAACAGGCGAAGAAATTTTCATGGGATGAAAGCGCCCGTCGAGCCATTGAGGCCTTTGAGCGTCTCCATGCGCAGCGCGCGTCGCTTGGCTGCAAGACTTGGCGACAGCAATCTACTGATAGGGAAAGTGGATATCGGCATCTTGTCGACTCGATAGCAAAAATTCCCTGGCAGGTTGTAGAGCCGACTGATGTTGATTTGTTGAGCTGTGCGGCAAGTATCGCGGCAAACAGCCATCAGGCTGAGTGTGTGGCCCGTGCGCAGGAGCTGCCTGAAAAAATTGTATGGCGTATTGAGGGGCCTTTCGATAGTAGCTACAGTCTTGCTCTTCTTAATCGCGAAACAGCTCGTGCCTTGGATGCTTTGGGGCACAGGGTTGTCCTGCACTCCACTGAAGGTCCGGGTGATTTCCTTCCTGAGAAAAAGTTTCTACTTTCCAATACTGATTTAGAACAAATGTATGTGCGTTCCCACGAGGTTTCCCCTGAGGACGCCGACGTCACTAGTCGAAATCTATATCCACCTCGGGTGGCTGACATGAGTTGTAGGTTTAATCTGCTTCATCATTACGCCTGGGAGGAATCTGGTTTCCCATTGCAATGGGCGGATGACTTCAGTACCCACCTCCAAGGTGTTACTTGCCTCTCGAGTCATGTTGAAAAGATCATGATTGACCACGGAGTAACAGTCCCGCTTTCAGTATCAGGTTGTGGCGTGGATCATTGGGAGCACATTGAATCTGACGCGACCTTTAAGGTTGTCGGGAAAAAATTTAAATTTCTACATGTTTCTTCCTGTTTTCCCCGAAAGGGAGCCGACCTGCTTTTAGAAGCTTATGGTCGCGTCTTTACTGTTGCTGATGATGTAACGTTGATTGTCAAAACTTTCCCTAACCCACACAACGACATACACCGCTGGTTAGAAACGGCCAGGAAGAGTAAGAAGGACTTTCCGGATGTTGTAATTATTGAGGACGAGTTAAGCGATTCACAGTTAAAAGCGCTCTATGGACAGTGTCAAGCGCTGGTTGCACCTAGTCTGGCCGAGGGTTTTGGCCTCCCGATGGCCGAGGCCATGCTTTCTGGGCTGGCTGTCATAACGACTGGGTGGGGTGGTCAAGTTGACTTTTGTAATGAGGACACGGCCTGGCTTGTTGACTACGCTTTCGAGCCAGCACAGACGCATTTCAACCTTTACGACTCTGTCTGGGCTGTTCCGTGTATTGACCACTTGGCGCGTACGATGCGCCAGGTATATGAGCTGCCGACATCGCAGCGGATGACACGTTCCATGCAAGGTCGTCAGCTGCTTCTGGACAAATTTCGGTGGACAGATGTTGCCAAACGTCTCGTCGATTCAACTCGCTCATGGGCCCGAAAACCGATGCAAACCAACCCCCGGGTTGGATGGGTCACGACGTGGAATACCCGCTGCGGCATAGCCGACTATTCGGCTCATCTTATTGGGAACATGTCAGCTGATGTTTCGATATTTGCTGCTCGCTCAGATGTCATTATAGAGGGAGAGGGGCCGGAAGTTGTTCGATGTTGGAGTGCAGGGGAGCATGATCCTCTGGAGGAACTTGCCAAGCAAGTCAATGAGCGCGGTGTTGATACCTTGGTTGTCCAGTTTAACTACGGTTTTTTTAACTTAGAACACCTTGACCGCTTCCTGACGCAACAGATTGAGGACGGTCGGACAGTTGTGGTGGCAATGCATTCTACTTCCGACCCTGTACATGCCCCGCATAAAAAGCTTGAGAAGCTGCTTAACTCATTGAGTCGATGCCACCGTATTCTCGTCCATGCTCCAGGGGATTTGAACCGCCTTAAAAGGCTTGGCCTTGTCGAGAATGTCACTCTTTTTCCACACGGAATCCCAGACTACGCCTCAACTCCAAGGCAGCCATCGTCACCGCTTACTTCTTTTACAATTGCGTCCTATGGCTTCTTTCTTCCGAACAAGGGCCTTCTTGAGCTGATTGATGCAATGGCATTGCTTCGTGCTGATGGGGTAGATATACAGCTTCGGATGGTTAATGCCGAATACTCAGCGCCTGATTCCACGACGTTGATTCATCAGGCCAAAAAAGAAGTCTCTCGATTAGGGTTGGATAAACATATCCAGATGAATACAGATTTCCTTGCCGATGAAGATAGTCTTTCTTTGTTGGCAGATACTGATCTGCTTATTTTTCCTTATCAGCAAACTGGTGAGTCTTCCAGTGCTGCTGTCCGCTATGGAATTGCTACTGAGCGTCCCGTGGCGGTGACGCCTTCGGTAATCTTTGATGATGTTGCGCCAGCGGTTTTATATCTTCCCGGGCAAAGTCCTTCAGAAATCGCTCAAGGTATTAAGCAGATTCTTCAAGAGATCGTTAATGATTCTGATGCTATACAGATTAAAGCAAAAGAAGCTAATCGGTGGCGCGATGCTCACCGCTACAGCCGTCTTGGCTCAAGGCTGTGTGGGTTGATTCAAGCCCTTCATGTTAAGAATCTCGATATTTAAAATTAAACCATAAGTACGTTAGATTGATTCTCCCAATAGCAATCTTTATTAGTGATGCTGATCAATGTAGTGTTGAAGGTTGGGCTGATAGGTCTGTATTGATTATATTGAAAGTAGTTACACTTTGATCACATTCTATTGTTAGTAGTCAATTTGCCTGCAAAACTACAGTATGAATTGATAAGATCTGTAAATGTTAAGCGAGGGTTAAATGTTGAAACTTATAATTCAAATTCCCTGTTACAACGAAGCGGGTACATTGGCCATTGCGTTGGCCGCGTTGCCACGGGAGGTGCCCGGCTTTAATAC
>SDWK01000636.1 GCA_004195335.1 Shewanella sp. | reverse complement strand
GCTATTCCAGCTTTTGCAAGACGCAACACACTTGGAGAACCGACACATCCAAGACCAATTACCGCAATTTTCTTATCTTGAAGTGGGGCTAGTTCAGGCACACGAGAGAATATATCTTTTTTCGTACAAGGCTCAGTTTTGATAAACCAAGTGCTAATTTCTTTTGATGGGGAATAAACCATAAAGGCCCAGCCATCTACAAATCCTCCTGATGGAGATTCTTCAGGAAAATTTATCCCAATAACGCCACCACGCTTCCTCTGTCTATTTTTGACCATCTCTTTGAAAAATGGAGCGTGTGAATAGTTCTCTTCAAGAAATTTCCCAAGAGGTATGGGGTTTTGCAATAATATTTCTCGTGGGCTATCTAATCGTACCCATGGGATATTAACTAACTTTTTCCCTTCTGTTTTGAATGCGGCCTCTAGTTCAATTGAAGCTTTCCCCTCCGAGTGGTCCCCAGCAATAACCATCAAGTTTAGCTCGTCTAAAAGCGAAATCTTATTGAATGAAATATTTTGTGGTGCCAGAACTTTTAGTGTGCCAAAGGTGCTATCTGATAGGCGGGACCATGGTGCCGCAAAACTGATACATTGATTTGGAGATGTTGGCCCTAGGTAATTGTTTAAGGGTTCGGCCTGATGGTCTTCACCCTCAACCCTGGAATCTTCGTAGTTCACGATGGCGGCTTTGTTCCAGTTGGGAAGTTGGCTTTGTAGCATTTGCGCGGCCGTCATACCAGGGTCCCATTCTTCTGTTGACCGCTTATATAGGCAAAGGTTACCGCCGATAGGATTGTAGTGCCGTAGTTCAGAGCCAAGCCCTTCCACAATCAAAGACGGGCGAAAATACGGAAACAGGTCAGGATAATGTATCTGCCCTGCGCGTTCACAGCCCAATAGTTCTACTTTGACATTGAGTGTGAGGCGGCCCAAACTTCTGGCCGCCTCATCAATCACGGGAACAATGCCGATACCCTCAAGGGCATCAATCTCTATTTGCAATCGGGTATCGTACTTTTCCCACCAGTACATTATCCTACATCTCTTCCTGGCCCAGGGTTGGGTCGACTGCCAGGTGATTTGCCTGGGTTTTGTGGTGGCGTTGCAGGAGTTGCTGGGTTTCCCGGGCCATTAGGATTTGCTGGTGTTGCGGGATTTCCATTTGAATTATTGTTAGGCATTATGTACCTCTAAGCTATTAATTGGACCAGTCAGCCCAAGCTAACGAAGCCTCTATCTTGAACTGCCCTTGGGGGCAATGCGGCAGATGTTTTTTTAAGAATTATGGGGACATGGGTCGACCTCCTTCGTTAAGAACAATTCTTCTTGCCCAGCCGAAGAGAAGTCGAGTATGTTGACGCAACTTTTGAAGTATGGCCACGGCTCCTCTTTTGGTCAGTAAGCTCTCCACGCTGTAACGTGGGGGGCTTTTTTTATTGCAATTCATCGCGACAGTTGTCGTTTTTTCATTCACTGCGGCGACAACTGTCTCTTTGTCTGTTCTCCAACCTATAGTTATGGCATGGGTTATTTGGCCGGTTGCCGCCTAATGTAATCATCAAGCATTGGTACAGCAAAAGAATATTTCCCATGCCTATTCTTGTAAATCAAGCCATTGTCACAAAGCTTCGATAACATTTGGTTTACGTGACTACTGCTAAATGATTTTGGTGATACCTCTTTAGATTTTCCAACAATTTCTTGCACTGTAAATTCCTGGCTTGAATTTGGCAGTTGTGAAATGATTTGCATAAGCTCTTTTTGCCTATCTGTCGCTCTTACCCATCTGCCATAGAAAAAATCAGTGTCGAGTTTACCTATAATGGCATCAACGGGTACGGATGCTGATTCTCCCCTATTTAGTTTAAGAATAAACAGGTCATATACTTCTCTGCAAATGAACTGAATAAAGTAGGGATATCCTCCTGAAATCTGGACTATAGTATCTACGGATTCAGTGTTTAACACTACTGCATCAGTATCTTTGATTGGCTTTAGTATTGCGTCTCTTGAGGCAGCTTTTTTTAATTTTTCCAGAATCACAACATGAAACATTCTTTCCGCATAAGTTCTCGCTTCAACGAGTTTTGGGAAAAGTGTCGGTAGGCCCGTGAATGCAAGCATAAACGGGATATCCTTACGTTGTAGTGATTGAAAAACATCTAGCAGCAAAGAGAGCGGAAATTGATTTTCTTGTGCGTGATCAGAGAGATTCTGTGCTTCGTCATAGGCGAAAATGATTCCCTTCAGTCCATTAAACGGCTTAATGCAACTCCAGACATACTCCAACACATGCTTGATTTTATCGGAGGCCAACCCCGGAAAATTCGCATAGAGAGCCATTAGACCATGAAAGTCCAATGCCACTTCTTTGCTTTCAGTTTCTCGATTGAACCCTGGGAGGGCTTGCTGGGCGACTGGAATCTTCACACCAGACGTAACAACTGAAAGGTCGGCGAACAGCCTTATCGCAATATTGTCCTCGCTTAAACTGGAGGCCTCAGTCAAATCAGTTCCAGCCCAAGCCCATCCATCAGCGATGGCCATAGGCTTGAAGGTTTCCAGTAGTACCGTCTTGCCAACCCCACGCAGTCCCGTGAGAACCAGATTCTCTAAGATTATTTCTTGCTTCAGTAGTTTCTGGAACTCTCTCTTCTCTTTGCTTCGCCCAGCCAAATATGGGGGCATATGGCCAGCTCCAGGCCTAAAGGGGTTTTTCATAGTTACAGACATTGATTCCTCCGTATAAATTTAGTTGCGTAACTAAACTTAGCACCGGGTGTTGTGTCTGTCAACCTGGCAGCGAAAATTTTAGCGCATATCTGATCAATGCAATTGGCGGTCAGGGTTCGCTGATGGGGTGGCGCGCGGGGATGGTGGCAGATATAAATAAGAAGTGGGTGTGTGGAATTGATGCGCACGAGATTTCATGCTTAAAAAGGACGAACCATTTAAAACGCTACCCCTCCTGCTACCCGAACCAAAAAGGACACCTGCGGGAGTCCGTAAGTGTCCTTTTTTACTGGTGGAGCTGATGAGGATTGAACTCACGACCTACGCGTTACGAAAGTGACAATCGACGAAAAAAGATCTTCCACCAATTTTTCCACCTAACCCTGGATTAAGTGTTTCCATTACGACCTCCCCTCTCTCAATAATCCATCGCAAAAGCAATCGAGTAGGGTGAGGTGAGCACGTTCTGGCTCACCTCATCCCTCTCACAGAACCGTGCGTACGGGCCTCGTACACGGCTCCTGCCCATTCTTCT
>SDWK01000635.1 GCA_004195335.1 Shewanella sp. | reverse complement strand
CGCTAAACATTGCCTATTGGGTTAACTTTTCTTACTATAGCAACACTAAAATACTCCGTATTTCCGCCGTTTTACGAGACATTAATGAAATTTATCCACACTTCCGATTGGCACATTGGCCGCCAGCTTCATAATCAAAGCTTAATCGATGACCAGCGTCATGTGTTGCTACAAATACTTGAGCTTGCCGAAGAGCATAAGGTCGATGCCGTGATCATTGCCGGTGATATTTACGATCGCTCCATCCCGCCAGCCAATGCCGTTGCCTTGCTCGATGATGTGGTCAATCGCTTAGTCAATGAGATGAAACTCCCTGTGATTATGATAGCGGGGAATCACGATGGTCATGAACGGCTCGGCTTCGCTTCACGGCAGATGTCTGACAGCGGCTTGCATATTATCGGTCCACTACATAAAACACTGTCGCCGATAACCCTGAAGGGAAGGTCCGGCAGCGCGGTGTTTTATGGCTTGCCCTACGCCGATCCGGCCACCGTCCGTCAGGTGTTTGATTGTGAGGTCAGCAGTCATGAACAGGCGATGGAAGTATTGCTGGAACAGGTCCATGCACATGACAGTCAAGGTCTACCAAAAGTGGTGATTGGCCACTGTTTTCTCGATGGCGGCAGTGAGTCAGAGTCAGAGCGACCGCTGAGTATTGGTGGGGCAGATAAAATATCGCCTAAGTTGTTTACCGATTTTGGCTATACCGCCTTAGGCCATCTTCATGGTCCGCAGTACAAAGGCGAGGAGCAGGTGAGGTATTCAGGTTCCATCCTGAAGTATTCTTTTAGTGAACAGCACCAGAAAAAGTCGGTCACTCTAGTTGAATTCGATCAACAAGGTAAAGCACAAATAGAGCAACTGCCTCTAGCAGCTATTCGTGATGTCCGGATTGTCGAAGGCCAGTTATCTGCCTTGTTAGAGGCAGGTAAGACAGATCCCAATCGAGATGACTACCTGATGGTTCGGCTGTTAGATAAGCATGCAATCTTAGATGCCATGGGCAAGTTACGCTCGGTTTACCCTAATGTGCTACATCTTGAACGTACCGGTTTGATGAGTGATAACGGTCAGCTGGAGATCAGCCGCGATCATATTAAGAAGGGGGAGCTGGATATGTTTACCGAGTTCTTCTCTCAGGTATCGGGCGAGTCCATGAATGAAGCGCAGCAGCAAGCCATGGTGCAGGCTATCGATGAACTGCATAAGGGAGAACAATCGTCATGAGACCACTTTCACTCTCAATGTCGGCCTTTGGCCCCTTTGCCTCGACACAAGTCACCGATTTTTCGGCCTTAGGCTCGAACCCGCTATTTTTAATCAACGGGCCTACTGGCGCGGGTAAGACCACGATCCTCGATGCCATCTGTTTTGCCCTCTATGGAAAGACGACAGGCGATGAACGCGAAGGCAGCCAGATGCGCTGTGATATGGCTGAAGATAGCTTGTTAACTGAGGTCACCTTTAGTTTTGCGCTGGGTGAGAAGCAATACAGAATAAGACGCGTACCCGAGCAGCAACGAGCCAAGAAAAGTGGCGACGGTTACACGGTGCAGAAGCCGGAGGCCCAGCTGTATCGAGTGGATAGCGATGGCAGTGAGCATCTGCTTGTTGCCAGCAAGGTATCCGAGGCAACGGCCGAGATAGAGCAACTGACCGGACTCGATGCCGACCAATTTCGTCAGGTGATGGTATTGCCTCAGGGGAAATTTCGTGAACTCTTGATGGCGGATTCAAAAGACAGAGAGAAGATCTTCAGTCAACTATTTCAGACCCAGATTTATCGCAAAATTGAAGATAAATTAAAACTGCAAGCGTCAAAGATACGCAATGATGTGAGAGATCATCGTAATCAACGTGAGGGTATGCTGCACAGTATTTCGCTGGACTCAGATGATGCGTTGAATAGCGAACTTGCAGAGGTCACGCCAAGACTAGCGGCAGCCCTGGAGAGTAAAGAGAAGGCGACGTTGGCACTGATAGAGAGTAATAAACAGCTTGATTCAGCCAAGCAGTTACTCAATGATTTTGACGCTCAGGATAAGCTGAAACAGACGGCGGCATTATTAGCTGAGCAAAAGAGTGCGTTCGATTTAAGCCAATCTCGATTAGATAATGGGCAAAAAGCGTTGCAGCTAAAACCTGTTTTGGATGTGCTGGTGGCACGTGAGTCAGAAGTGGCTCAAGCACAAGCTGGTGTTACCCAAGCTCAGTTTGCCAAGCAACAGACTGAACAGGCGCTAAGCATCAGTCAGGCAATGTTCGACACCTTGGCTGAGCAGGAGCAGAAATTAAAGCAGGCCCAAAGTGATGAGCAGCACTTAAATTCGCTAGTTCCGCAACTTCGAGGACTCGATAGTTTACAAAAAGAGCTGCACACGGCAACTAACGAACTTGCTCAAGCTAAAGAAAAGGGCGTTAAGGCTAAAGCCTCCTTAGATGGATTGTTAGCGGATAAGCAAGCCGGCGAGCAGCAAGTTCCTCAGTTAGAGCCCGTGGCCAGTGAACAACTGAATGCCCAGCAAGTGCTCACGGCGCACAGTGAGTTGATTGAACGTTATAAGTTGTGGCAAACAGCCAGCAATAATGTGGATGTCACCGAGCGGGCGTTGAAGCAGGCAAAAGAGAAAGGTCAGCAGTTACGCATCCGTTTTACAGAGATCCAAACCTATCATCGACAATTACAGTTAGTTTGGCATAGAGGCCAGGCCGCGAGTTTGGCTTTGCAACTAAATCCTGGTGAGCCTTGCCCCGTGTGCGGCAGTGCTGAGCACCCGCATCCTGCACAAAGTGAGCAGGCTCTGCCCACAGAGGAAGAGCTACAAGGCGCACTGCGCAATGAAGAGCTGGCAAATGAAGCATTAAACCAAGCCAGAGCCGAGTATTCAGGTTTAAATACTAAGCATCAAGAGCAGCTAAAACAGTTAAGTGAACACCAGCAAAAGATCGGTGATAGTGCCTTACAACCCCTTGAAGAGTTGCAATCTCATTTTCAGCGACTACAACAACAGGTCAATCAAGCCAATACCGCCGCACAGCAATTGATTCAGTTAAGAGGCCAACTACAGACTTGGCAGGCAAAAGAGCAGGAACTTCGCTCTTCTCTTGATGCTGAGCGCGAACTCTATCAAGGCGTACAGACTCGTGTGGCTTCCCTCCAAGGTCAGTTTGATCAGGCATTAGCGGCAATACCCGACCAGTATCGTAGTTTAGACGCGCTTAAAACCGCGATAAATCAAGCCCAGGCCTTGCTTAACGGTTTACAGAA
>SDWK01000628.1 GCA_004195335.1 Shewanella sp. | reverse complement strand
GGAGCATTGTCCTGCAGGGTGACATTGCTATTGATGTACACCCTACTGCCAAGGTGAATGTGTAAACCGTAGCTGATGTAAAATGGTAGGACTATGTTGGCATCGGGAGACTTGTGCGGTAGCAGTTTTTCATCATGCTGATAATCGAAGGAGAGATTAGCCTGTCGATTAAGCACCTGCTGCTGCTTTCTCAGATCCATGATCTCTGGATCTAAGTAGTTATATTCTTGGCCGGAAATCATGTTTTGATAATTGCTAAGCTCTTGGTTCATAAGTGTTCCTATCTATAAAGACTAATACAGATTAGTGTGAAGTTGGCATCGATGCCAAGCAAAACTTTGCCCTTTAGTGTCGCGGGCCTCATAATGGCGCCAATTATGGTCCAATAGCTGAGTTTTCCTGTGCGTTTAGATAAATTTATCTGCGAGTCAACATCACTTTCTCGTGTCTCTGCAAAAAAAGCCTTACATCGTAGCGGTGTCACCTGTAATGGCGAGATTGTTAAAACCTCTGGTTTTAAAGTGACTGATGCGCATACCATCTGTCTAGATGGAGAGTTGCTGACTCTTATCGGTCCGCGTTTTATCATGCTCAATAAGCCAGTAGATACCATCTGTTCGACAATTGATGAAGTGCATCCGTCTGTCATTGGTTTGATCGATGTTCTGCGTGCTGAAGAGTTGCATATTGCGGGTAGGCTTGATGCCGACACCACCGGCTTGGTGTTGATCACTACCGATGGTCAGTGGTCACATAAGATCACCTCACCTAAAAAGGAGTGTGGCAAACGATATCTGCTTGAAACCGCTGATGCGTTGAGCCCTTCGTTAATCGAAGAGTTTGCGAGTGGCCTTCAGTTGAACAATGAAGATGGCTTAACTAAACCTGCCATATTGGAGATCTTAGGAACTCATCAGGCTCGTTTGACGATCACCGAAGGTAAGTATCATCAAGTGAAGCGTATGCTGGCCGCGGTAGGTAACAGAGTGACTCAACTGCACCGCGAAAGTGTCGGTAAGATTGAGTTGGATCCAGCTCTGGCCCCCGGTGAATGGCGTCATCTTACCGATGAAGAGATAAAGTCGGTTAAGTAGATTTTTTGTGTAAGGCCTGCATCTGCAGGCCTTACAATATCTAGCAATAATTTCCGTTGTTGTGACTCTTTACTTCATCGTAGCGCTTAATTTGAGAGCTTGATTGAACCACTGATGGTTGATATTTTGATATCTGCGCCAGCTGTGCCCGTTTGGAACTTAAGGTAAGAGGTCGGCGAGTACTTCTCTTTCTTTGGTTCATCATCGGTAAGACTATTTCGGATCTTACCGCCTGGTCCACCGTTGATATTGAAGTTGGCAGCAAGACTTTTCGGAATATTCAGCTCAATATCGCCACTCACACTATCTAAACTTGCCCTTGACTCAAGGCTGGTCATGGCGAGCGTGATATCACCACTGATAGTTTTTACTTTTAATTCATTCACTTTTTTCAGCTGAACTTTTCCATCTCCCGATATCTGCTCGATAGAGACATTGTTAGCTGAGGTATTTGCAATGAGATCACCGCTGACCAGCTTGTAACTTATCTCTCCAGCGCTGTTTTTATCTGTTATCGAACCCGATATTGTGTCGAGCTTAATCTTTCCGGTTAATTTAGATGCTTTGATATTCCCGGATACGGTGTGAATGAAAATTTCTTTCTCGATATCGGATGCATTTACATTTCCACTGACTGAGTAGATCTCAATTTCTCCGGCAAGAGAGGCAAGATTATAGCTTGAAGATAGTCCCTCTGCGTTCAGGGTTAAGTGTTTGGGAACCATGATCGTTAAATTGGAACCACTTTTATTATTACCATTGAAATGACGTGGCAACTTATCTTCGAGTGTTACCTGAGCTCCTTGCTTATCTAAAATAAAGCCTTCGCTGAGTTCATCTAATGTGCCTTTCACACTGATCTCATTTTTATCCCAGGAACTCACCTTTACCTCGCCTCTCAGTACCTTGATATTGAGTTTGAGGTTGTCATCTACGGTTAATTGCTTGTCGATAGATTGAGCAGCCAGAGCCATATTTGCGACTAATATGAGCGGTATGGTGAGGTAACTTAGTAATTGAGTGTGTTTCATATTGTTGTTCCTTGTGAATTTTGCAAAACAGGCAGTTTCTGCCCCTGTCTCAGAAGTTCTATCTCTCGGTGTTGGGTCCATAGCCACAATTGCCAGAGTTGTTTGTCTGTTGGATTACGCTTCAATGATTCATAAATTTGTTTGGCGGCTTCTCTCAGTTGAGCGATACCTGTTTCGACGGGGGAGCTATATGGACTGCTTTGCCAGTTAACCAGCTCGCTCGCTTGTTCAAGTTGCGTTATTTGAATCTCGTGTTGGGTCTTTATTTGAGCAAGTGTATCTATTAATGCTGAATCCGCCTCAGGAAATGGCAAAAGCGGATTAACAAACTTCTGACCTATAAAAACGGTGATTAACAATAGGCTGGCTATTGCTACATTACGCCAGAGGTGATGCCCGGAAAGTTGTGTGGCATGATTAATAGGCGCATCGAGACGCATATCTATCTTGTCCCACAGATCGTTGTTTGGTGTGAGTTCCTTTGGGAGGTTCGCTATTAAGTTATCGAGTTTGCTATCTTTGCTATCCATTAGAGCATCTCCTGTAGTAGCTTTCTGGCTCTGTGGTACTGTGCTTTACTGGTGCCGGAAGCGATGCCCAATAGGCCGGCAATTTCTTCGTGTTTGTACCCTTCAATCGAGAACAAAATAAATACGATTCGCGCCCGTTCGGGAAGCTTGAGCAATAGCTTGTCAAGCCTCTCATACTCCAGTTGGTCTCCGCTCGTTTCTGTATGCTCACTCATTGGTGTGAAACGGGCCCAGAAGCTTTTGTGCTTCTTAATACTGCTCAATGCTTGGTTGACTGTCATGCTATGAAGCCAAGTTGTAAATTGGCTGTCGCCCCTAAATTGAGGCAGCTTTTGCCATAAACGAACAAAGGTTTCCTGTGTCGCTTCTTCTGCCAAATAAGTTTGCCCAGAAAGCCTGAAACAAAGGCCATACACTCTCTTGTGATGACGCAAATAGATCTGCTTGAAAGCGGTTTTATCTCCTTGTTTGGCTTTTTCGATCAGGTGTAGTTCTGAAACATCTTGGTTTGCAATGAGCTCTATCAGTGCATTCACTCAACATTCCCGCTCTGCGCTTGAGCGTCCACGGTCATGGGGTTCTCTATCTGCCCACGCGGGATCGCTATATCCATGGCGATCA
>SDWK01000626.1 GCA_004195335.1 Shewanella sp. | reverse complement strand
ACTAAGCCTTTACGGACATCAATTCGTTGACTGCCAACAGGCAACAGCGTGTCTAAAGGGATCTGATATTGATAAAGATGAAGCGCAGAGATGATCATTGAGCATCCTCGATTAAATGTTTAATAAGCTGCTGACAAAAGAGTGTTGGAGATGCCAGATGTACGTTATGACCCGCATCGACAATAGCATGGACCTGGATGTTTGCCTGACTCGCCCACCGCGATGCTAATGCTGAAAACTTAGCATCATCCGCACCAACGAAATAATGGCAGGGCAGCTGAAGTTGGTTTGGTAGTTGCCACAAATCTTTCTGCTTAGCGAGAGAGGTTGGCTCAAAAACAGTGAGCAAGACTTCAGAGTTATTGCTGCTGCGTTTGCGGATCAACGCTTGGCGTTTCGAGTCCGTTAGTTCTGCAAATACGCCCTGTTGGTACCACTGCGAGAGAAAGGATTCGATTGGAATAGAGGAGAGTTTCTCGCTCCAACTATGATCGCTCCGAGCTCTTGTCTGTCTTTCTGCTATCGACTGCAGGCCCGGATGGGATGATTCCAGACTAAGGCTGAGCAAATTATCCGGGTAAGCCTGCGCCAGATGTAGGGCAATACGCCCGCCTAACGAGTACCCCAACAGATGATATTTACCTATGGATAAACTGTTCAACCTTGTCTGAATCGCATTTGAGATCTGCTCAAACCCTGATGATCCCCATGGCAGCGCAGAACTCTGGCCATGGCCGGGTAGATCGATACAGATACAGTAAAAATGCGAGAGTAAACTAGGGAGAACAGTGTCCCAATCATTTTTACTTCCGAGAAAGCCGTGCAGCATCACTAAAGCGGGCTTACGGCTATCTCCATGAGCAGACAGTGCTAACATCAGCTTTGTTTTACCCAAGTGGCAATGTTGGCGATCTGTTCACTGGCTTGATGTTGAGTAATCGAGACTTCAATTACCGAGGCCCCCTGATAACCGATGGCGTCCTGATAGGCTTCGTTGAACCCCTCGAAATCATCGACTCGGTTATAGGCTAAGCCGAACATGGCCGCCCCATAGCCGAACTCCAGCCCATGGGCCAGACGGTAATAATCACTCCTGAGTTTCTCATCGGGGACCGGAAGTAAGTTAAAGATATTGCCGCCATCATTATTCAAGATGACGATGACCAAGGGGCTCTCAATCGTCCGGGCAATGGCCAGTGAGTTCAGGTCGTGTAGCTGAGATATATCGCCAATGATTAATGTAGTGGCCTTTCCCTGATGCTTAGCGACACCACAAGCGGTGGCGAGTAAGCCGTCGATACCCGAGGCTCCGCGATTGGTATAGGTGCGAGGGTAGTCGGAAGTGATCGGAGCATACATGTCATATAAACGTACCGGCAGGCTATTACCGATAAAGAGTTGGCTTTGGCGATTTTGAGCTTTAGCTACTGCACGAACGACCATAGCCTCGCCAAACTCTGCATGGTCGATCTGCTGTTGAAACAGTGTCTCAAGTCCGTCATTAAGCCGGGTGAGTTGCAATGCCCAGTTGGCGTCGGATGAACGCGGCCAGATTTGTGAAGCAAAGGCATTTACACTCGAGTGCCATACTTGCTTGGCATTGTGGCTAGGGTCTAATCTCATCTGCCGGGGCAAGACTTGCCAATAGCGCTTCCATTTCTGTTCGCTCAAGTAGTTAATGAGACGTTTTGACAATAGGCGTCCGCCAAATACCAGCACAGATTCAGCCTGAGCCAGCAGAGCCTTGGCTTTGGGTTGATGTAAGAGTTGATCAATATTACCAATGACACCGGAATGCTGTCTAAGCTGAGATTGAGCATCGGTGAGCAGTGGCCAACCTAATTTCTGTGACAATTCGATAAGACTTTCTGGTGATTCTTCCGGCGAAAGAACACCGGCAATGATGACTCCTTTTCCATGAACGAAGCGGGCCAAGGTATCCTGAGTTGGCAGGCTATGCTGTGACGTCTTACCGTATTGATTAAAAGGCGATGCCGTATGTTGCCAATTACCCAGCGTACTCAGGTATTGAGTGAAATTGGCACTCATGGTCGATGGGTATAGTGGCTCCCGATACATGCAATTAATATGAACGGGTTGGCTTTGATTACTGATAGCCTCATCTAACGTGGTGAGCAGTGCCTCTGGTCGGATAGATATATCCGGTGTCGGCAGATTAATCTGCTTGGCATATTGTGCAAAGATAGCGGGTTGAATGATGGCTTGATTTGCGCCGCAATCAATTAATTCAGGAGGTCTATCTCCGGATAGCACGATCAAAGGGACTCGTGTTAACCAGGCTTCGATTATCGCCGGATAGAGGTTAGCGACTGCGGTTCCGGAGGTCGTGATAATAGCCACCGGAGCCTGACTCGCTTTTGCGAGACCCAGCGCCATAAACCCAAGCCCACGCTCATCGAAATGCAGATGTTGCTTAAGCTTAGATTGTTTTGCTGCGGCGAGTGTCAATGGTGTGGATCGCGAGCCCGGTGCCATACACACATGTTGAACTCCTAAGCGAGAGAGCTCCTCGAGTATAAGGGTGCCCCATAGTAGATTTAGCTCTGCTGTCTTGTCGATTTGCATGGATAAGTACCTGCTGATTGATGCTAATAGTGTACCTCGATTCACTTTAAAGGAGTATTTTTTAACGGGAGATAGTTGATGACCGTTCCTATGATGGAATGAGAGCGTTCTATTTTTTATCTTGTCATGATAAATAGCAGTTAAACTCACATTTAAAATACATCTTGTATTATTTTAAATGCCATAGAAACTTATAGTGCTTAATATATGCACCTTAATAAATTAGTGAGTTTTATTACATTTTCGTATTAGTTAAAAAATTCTTAAGTAGTTTTTCATAATACTGTTTGAGTTGTAGATCACCTTTGGTATATCACTTGTTGGAGGCGGGGCACATAATGATATTTTCTATGACTTTGTTGGTCACTCCTTCTCTTATGTTGTTTTTTCATGAGTTCAAAAAACATTTTAATATTTTGAACTCCATCATGTTCTCAATACTTTGCCTCAAACTTACGCTTAACAAGCGCCGATGTAGGCTTTAACAAATGGTAACCATTGTAACGTAGCAAATTCGCTCATAACCTAGGTTTTCAGCTACTTACTCTTACTCGCGTTGTGACCGCTAATGATATTCATTATCAGTAGTGACCTGCTCTACGTCACAGGTTTCATATATTTATAAATCGTATCGCAGTTTTATTTAATTGATTTTAACAAATGAAATTCTATATTTAATTACCTTAAAAT
>SDWK01000368.1 GCA_004195335.1 Shewanella sp. | reverse complement strand
ATCTGCAATCCTTCCCTATCTTAACCCCCCTGCTCTATAACGATAGCAGCAGGTTAATGAAGATCTTCGGAGACTGGCAGACCGTTGAGCAGTTTTATGGTGGCAAAGATTCCGACCATATTGTGAACACTATGGTGAGTCAGCTCAACCTCGCCGCTAAGCTCAATGCGCCCTACGCGGTTTTCCATCCCATGGATTGCGACATGGAGCACCTGTTCAACCAGAATTTCCCCTGGACACAGGATGACACCTTCACCGCCTGTACCGAACTGCTGAACTTAGCGCTTAAGCGAAGCAATTATAAAGGCTGGTTGCTGCTGGAAAATATGTGGTGGAAACAAAGTTTCCGACTGGATAGCAGGCAAGAGTATGACGACCTGCGAAGCCGGATAAACTATGCCAAATGCGGGATCTGTTTCGACTCCGGCCACATGATGGCGACCAATAACAGTCTCAATGATGAATCCGGCGCAATTTCATTTTTACTGAACCGGTTACACCAACTTGATTTGAATTCCGAAATCAAAACTCTGCACCTCAACAGCAACCTGACATCTGATCCAAAGAGACAAAGCCTTCTATCCCCAAATACAGTATTCGAAAGCCCTCTAAGCAAACAAGCTCAATCCAGTTATCAAGATTGTGATGGGTTTTGGGCACAATTCGATGTTGCACTGCAACATATCTCAAAACTAGATCCTCACAATGGCTTTCAGTGCGCTGAGCTTTCTCACCTAATTGAAACTATCGATCCCAATTTTCTGGTTCATGAGGTCTCACAAAACAGTACCTTTGAGTGGACTCGAGCGATCAAACTTCAACAATCCTGCATGTCGGTGGGATCCGATAGTAAAACGTTACAGCGTTCTGCCTAATAGTGAATACAGCGCTATTTCACACATAAAAAAACCGAGAATAGATGCCTCTATCCTCGGTAAAGTGGGGAGCAAGTAAAGCTATAAACTTGCAATTTTTAAAAGCGACACTCTCAGTTTCAAGAACATGTCGCCTTATATGACCATCGGTATATCAAACGAAGAATCCAGATTAAACCTTGCAGGGACGAAAACACAGTTTCAGCGTTTGATACTGATCATTGCATTAAAAACGATACTGCAAAGTCGCGAGTATCAAATGGGCATCATAATCATGATTCAGTATGCCCAGAGTGGTTAAACCTGTCGGCCCGGTTCCAGAGTAATAATAGGTTGGCAGTTGAGTATCATCCGAGTCACGGTATCTCTCGAACTGATATTTAAGTCCCACAATCGTTTGCTCTGTCATCGCATAGGTCGCTTGAACCGTCACGTTATGACTGGTGGACTCATAATCACCTAGGACATTAGACCCGTTTGAATAGCTGTCACTGATAGAGATCGCATAGCTATAATCGGCACTGATGTTTATCCCGCGCTCACTTAAGCCAGTGTAATTAAAGCCGATGCCGGCAAAGCCAAACTGATCTTCGGTGTCGGCTTGCCACATGTCCACATTAGTCGTCTGCGCGCTGGCTTGTCTGCTGTCGATCCATTGATATCCACCGTCGATATTAACGCTTAAGTCTTGCAGTGCTTGCCAACTTAAACCGATATCGTATCCGTAGTCTTTAGACTCGACTAAGCCAATCTCGGTGTTGGTATAATCATCCAGACCATAATAAGTTCTGAAACTGAGGCTTAGCGTATCTAGTGGCGCATGGGTGACAAATAGCTCGGCTTTGCAGCCCTTCTTATCGGCCAGATAATATTTGCGCATCAAGGTGTTTTCGTCACTTGCACTGAGCTCGTCATACAAGAACTCGGAACCGCCTCGGTCGGAATAGAGCCCCTTTAAGCGAATATCCCACTTATCAATTCCAGTGACTCGCCATTGCGCCCACAGAATATTGTCATCGGTCTCTTCACGGTCTTGGTCACTTCGCTCAGTTTCGATGCGATCGAATCCGGCCTCGATACGTTGCCCCTTTGCAAGGCTGTAACTTGCGCTCGCTTTATACGCGGTGCGAGTCGTATCAAGCTGGGTATTTGCTACAAAGTCACCACTGAGTTCATCATAAGTGTACTGCTCATACTCGTTGATATCGGTCTTATTATCTCGGTCAGAGTAATCGACTGAAGCCTTGAGTCTCAAACCCGACATCACACTGCTGATGACTTTAAAATTCGCATCTAAGGTATCGACTTGAGTATCTGCGGTGTTTTGCCCGGAGGTTACCCCATTAAGCGTCACAAAATCGGCATCTTGCGTCATACTGCCTTGGGTAATACGGCCACTGAAATGCGTCTTACTCAGTGAGTAACGTCCCGTCAGAGTGACAAACTGTGACTGGTTATCGGGTGCTTGTGAGCTTACCGGGTAACCCATACCGCTAAGTTCTAATGAATCGATATCATTATCGAACCAGCTGCCTTTATAACTGAGCTCTGTTAACCAGTTCTGACCACTGATGCTCACACCTGCCGCCATGTTCTGGGTTTGCGTGTCGACAGGCGCGGCGATATTAATAGCCTTAATACTGCCGTTGGTCATGCTCGAGGTTTGTTTACCGGTTTTATCTTCATTTGAAAAACGAATATAGCTCGCCACGTTTTCTAATTGGAATTTGGCCTCGATGGCTGACTTTTTACGCTTTAAAACCAATGGCTGAATCACCATCTCATCCTGTTCGATAAGATTATTGCCGTCGGCTAACCAGACACTATTGGCGTTATCAGCGTTATAGCGTCGCTTCTCATCGAAGCTTGCCTCAACATTCCATACACCAAGCCTGCCAGTTTTAATTGCCCCATAGCCCTGCTCGCTGCCTAACTGGTCGGCAACCACTTCTGTGCGATAGCCCTTGTTGTTATAGATAACATCGGCATTCACGCCTGCGGCAAAACCATCGGTATATTTGAGGTTATTGGCGGCATGATCGTCATCGCTATTCATCGATCCCAGTTCAATGCCAGCCTGCCCGATAACCATTTTCTTACTGGTACACTTCTTACAGGCCCACTTTGTATTTGTGGTTGTCTGAGTATTGGCCGACGTCACGCCAAAATCGAATGCAAAAGCACCGCTGCTACAGGTCGCCAGCGCTAATGTGATAAGACTTAATTTAAATTTCATTTTACGCTCCCTTAAAACTGAAATGCTTTACCCGATGGATGATTCGAGCCGTGGATCTGACCATGACAATTGAGACAACCTTGACCACCGGTTTGAATACTCGAGTTATCACCTGGTGCGGTGCCTGCGTGTCCGTCGTTGGCATGACACTGTTTGCAAAGCATAGGCA
>SDWK01000095.1 GCA_004195335.1 Shewanella sp. | reverse complement strand
ATATATAACTGAACAAATTCAACTCAATTCAGACTCATCGCAAAACCATTAAATTTAAAGAATGTGCAGTCTAGGAGGCTTACATTAAGCTAATCTTAAAAATAAGATCTCTCGGCTGTCAATAATACAGATAGGGATTAATCTTTGTTAATATGGCTTAAAGCTAGGCCACAAGGGAATGAATATGACGATGAACATCAACGCCTTACTTCTCTCCAGCTCACGTGTTGGAGACACGCCATATCTTGCCCATGCCATTCCCTTTATTAAGCCCTTGATCGCTGAACTGGCGACCCGAATCGAACGGCAACATCAAAAGTGGCTGTTTATTCCTTATGCCGGCGTCAGTATCAGTCATGACGCATATCTAACTAGGGTCATAACCAGCTTAGCCGAACTCAATATCGAAATAAGCGGGATCCATCAATACGAAGATCCTAAGCTGGCGGTCCAGCAAGCCGATGGAATATTGGTTGGAGGAGGTAATACTTTCAACCTGCTGCATCAGCTGTATCAACACGATCTGGTTAAAATCCTGATCAATCAGGTGTGTGAAGGTAAACCCTACATTGGTTGGAGTGCGGGCTCCAATATTGCGGGCCTCAGCATTCGAACCACTAATGATATGCCGATTGTTGAACCCAGCTCTTTTAATAGTCTGGGAATACTCCCTTTCCAACTCAATCCACATTACACCAACTACCGAGCCCCGGGTCACAACGGTGAAACCCGCGCCCAGCGATTACTCGAGTTTACCTATGTCGATCCCGCCACTCCCATCATTGCCATTCAGGAAGGAACGGCATTATGGAGACAGGGGGACAAGTTATCACTTATCGGCGACAAGCAGGCCTTCCTGTTTTGCGGTCTGCAGCAAGAGATATCCATACCTGTCGGCAGCGAACTATCGCATCTGTTGGCGTCTCATATTCAGAATGAGTAATACTTTGGGGCAATAACGATTTAGCTTGAACGCATCGTCGGTAATAGCAGGATAACGAGCGAGTTGGCAGGAAACAAAAAAGCGCATTCGGATGAATGCGCTTTAATAACTCATTGAATAAACCAGACTCTATTTAGTCTTTGAAAATCACTGTAGTTGACTCGAATGGAAGCGCCTCTAACACTTTCTTATTCTCGGTATAATCGATGAAAGAACGAGCATCGGTGTTACAGATATCAGCACCACCATCATCACAGCTCGGCTCACCATTCTCATAGACAACACCGAATTTGCCGCTGGCCTCGTCGAAGGTCAAATGGTCGACCGCATAGGCCTTGTAGTTATCGCCACTTATCACTATGTCGACGCGATCGGTTGACTTAAGCTGTGCCTCGCCCAGCGCATTCCAGCCATCGTTACCGCTGGCATTGTAGTTATTCACGATAACAACATATTCACCCGAGTCCTGAATCGCTGCCCAGCTAGGCTCAGCTTCAGTGCCGGTATTTAACTCCAGTTGGCTAATATGACCACTTTGGTGTTTTACATCTTCGGTAAAGGTATAACGCATGCCGCCCACATAAGGGAATTTACCCGCATGGCTGCCTTCTGGAAGGGTGGCATCTATGGTCGTAGTTAACAGATCTTTGAGCACCACACCGTTAATGGTCAAGACTGAAAGGTAGTTAGAAAACGGTAACATCTCAAGACTTGCATTACCTTCTCTGAACTCACCAGCATCGATATTGGTTCTGACACCACCGGCGCCAACCAGGCCAATTTGAACGGTCTTACCGATCACCGAATTAACCGCTTCCTGGTTTGCCCAGTAAACCATGCCTTCACCGATCAACGGTGCGACATCAGAGCCGTGCATATCGGTGCCCTTGTCACCAGGGCGACGCTCATGAATGACATCTTCGCTCACAGTAGCAATCACTTCACCATAAGCCTCTTCAACCGCTGGCTTATAAGTCGCATCAATATGCGCTCTGAGAGCCACATCTTCATCGACATCATCGATTTTTGAACTTGAATCGATGAAGCTTTCAACTTTTTGATGAGCATCGCCGGTAAGCAAGCTACCTGACTCGCGCATAGCGTCACTGTAATAGGTTTCATTAGACAGCAAGGTATTGTGTCCATTACAAGACAGGAGCTCTCCATTATCATCGAAGCTCACAGTCGCTTGACCGATGGCTTGCGCATACTGGCCGGCCTGGACGATACAAGTCTTACCCACGGTATCTTTTTGGGTGACAAGCTGAGCGTACTGACCATTATCACCATGACCAAGGTCAGTAAAGTCCCCAAGTAAGGTATGAGAATGTCCACCGACAATCACATCAATACCCGTTGTCCCGGCTGCGAGCTGTACATCTCGCGCATTGCCGATATGAGACAATACGATGACCTTATTAACCCCTTTCTCTTTTAACTGATCGACGGTCTTTTGAGTGGTTTCAATCTCACTTGAGAATGTAGCCTCACCGGTACCCGTAGCAATCGTAGGCATATCTTCGAGCACAACACCGACAACGGCAACCACTTGCTCACTCGCCGTTGCATCGCCGATCATGGCGATCTTACGCTTTACAGCACCGTTAAATGCAAACAACTGATAAGGTAGAAGGTTAGACAAGCCACTGAGTGCAGGATCGTTGTCTGCATTCATGTTATTGGCGAGTAGTGGGAAGTTTACGGCATCGATAAAGGAAGCCAGCTTAGTGGTGTCCAAATCGAACTCATGGTTACCCAGCGCCATCGCATCGATGCCCATCTGGGATAGCAGATCGGCATTGGCCATACCGTCATTCAATTTGAAATAGGCGGTTCCCTGCCAAGCGTCACCACCGTGCAAGAATAGCAATGGCTCCTTAGCTTCTGCCGCCTCTTCTTTTATGTCGTTGGCCGCTTCGAGCACTCTTGGGTAGCCACCAAACTCGTTAAACACGACATCACCCTCTTTCCCCATGGAAAAGCTGGATTTGACCGGATCGAAGTTGGAGTGAGTATCGTTGACATGTGCAATCGCGAGGCTAAACGCCGCCTGATTATCATTGTCATCATCACTCGAACACGCAGATAGTGCAGTAAGTAAAGCAACAGCTAATATCGTTTTCTGTAGTTTCATTATTATTTCTTCTTTATTAAGACCCGAAATGAAAATATCAGAATAAAAAAGAGGGGGCTACAACAAAAAACATTAACAATATTCCTGAATCACTGCTAATTGACCCTGATGGCGATGGGCTAGGTAATAAAGATGAAGCGATTGCAGGGTAACAACGTCGTCGTCACTGGTGCAGCGTCTGGAATAGGCGCCGCGGTCATCGGCGAA
>SDWK01000897.1 GCA_004195335.1 Shewanella sp. | reverse complement strand
GAGACAGTCTTATGACCGTTAGGCCCGTACAGCTGCCTCTGTGACAACCACCCCCAGCCGAACAATCCCGCCACAACCACAACAACCGCTGCTATAGTATATCCCATCCCGATGCCCTTAAATCAAATCAATACATAAACAAACTATATCTCACACGCGAATTATATCAACAAAAAACCGTTGCTTGATCTGTGCAGGGTACTTGATGCGGCGAACATCAACCTGAAATCATTCAGTGATGAAATATCTTCTTTTAGAGCCTCTGGAACAAGCTCAATCTTATTTTTAGCCAAAGGCAGCCAGTTAGTCGCAAGGTCCATGGCTAAAGAGGCTGAATCATTTCCTACAATAATATTTTGATGCTTGTCCCACAGAACTGGAACCGTCACTTTTCCTGAATAGGCTGGATTTGCTTTTAGATATAATTCAACTAGGGTATTCGTTCCGTTTATTTCGTCTGGATATTCATCATCAAACAGCCAACCATCTGAGTAGCGTTTAGCGGCTACTGAAGAAGTCGAGATAGCGTGCTCTAACCCGAGGTACTTGATCACTAAATAGGGACGGTGTGCGAAAGGGCAGGCAAGTGACATATACAAATGGTATCTGTCAGCCTCAGGGATTTCTGGAAGGTAGAAGCTATCCACAGAAGATAATTCGTATTCGTCCTTACTGGGATGCCATACCCCTTTATCTAAAACTGCCATACGGTTCACCTGCTTACATTATTGATTCTTAGATTTACCTTTCCTTTCGAAGACGCGGGTCAATAACGTCCCGTAACAGGAAAGCCTCCTGCATCAATTATTCTAGCCTTGTATACCTATAGCGCGGTTTGATGAAGCGGATTTGTTTGAAAACAAGCGGTAACTGATTTGACCTAGCAGTCACCATTGTTAATCGCTGGTAACTGCCAAATCGGGCCTTAATGACTACGGATTAGTCGAGCAACTTAGGGGTTGCACCCGAAAAATCGATCCAAGGATTAGTGTTCAGCAGCTCGGCGCCTTCGACGCTGGGCTCGTCATAACGAATCACAAAGTTTTTGGGGCCGTGAGCATAGGCAACCACCAGGCCATATTCTGGATCTAAATAAGCACCATGAGGTCCTAAGCCAGGATAGCTAATGCGCCAAGCCTGCCCATCCACTCCTACATGTCCCAGAGTAAGTTTACCCACCACATCATTTGGTAGTGCAAAGAACCATACCCATGGACCACCCGATACAATTGTCATCACCTCATCAATACCGACTCCATTATCAGCGCTATTGACGTGAAGTTTTCCAAACTTGTCTTGAACCCAAGCCACAACTTTGGGAGTCATGGCTCTCATGTCATAGACTTTTGGATAGGGAGCGACATCAACTTCGGAGGTAGATAAAAAGCCGCCCCGGTGCGCCTCAGGCTTTCGACCTGCCTTGCTGATCTGGTCAAGCAACTCACCGCGATGCAGAGAAAAATATGATATTAGCTCGTCAGATTCCTCTTGGGTGACAGCCCGGGTTTGTGAGGCTTCAAGTATCGGTAACGCCGCTTCAGGGAGTGGCAACGTACTCACGCGAACCCCGACGGCCCGTAACACAGCATTGATATTATCCACCCCAGAGGTCACCGATCTGCCATCACTGTATGCAAGCGTTAGTGTACCTTCGGTACCGGATTGATCTGCAAAGCTTTGTATTGGCAGCAGTAAAGACACGCTTAATAGCGCTAAATTAAGTAAGTTCTTCATGAAAAGTTACTCCTCAAGTTTTCGTTAAAGTTATGAAAACGTTTTGTAGTACCTAGCTTACTTTTACGAACCTTGTCGAAAAACATAGATTCTGAGAACATATTGTTCTCTGTATAAGAACAATGGTGATCAGATGCACAACAAACTGCTAGAAATGGAAACCTTTGTACGGGTTGTCGAAGCTGGCTCTATTTCAGCGGCGGCAGAGCAGCTCGGCGTGGCTAAATCGGCTGTGAGTAAGCGCCTCTCCGACATAGAGGCACGTCTGGACGTTCAATTACTCTCCAGAACGACTCGAAGCCTAAATCTCACCGATTCGGGGCGGTCCTTTCTGGCGCAGACTAAAGATATTTTGGCTGCGGTCGAAATTGCAGAATCCGATGCGATCGGTTCCCGCAGTTTAGTGCAAGGTAAGCTACGAATAGCCACGCCACTGACGTTCGGGTTGATGCACTTAAATCCAGCAATTCGAGAATTCCTCAAGTTGTACCCTTCTGTCACGGTTGACATCGATTTTTCCGACAGCCAAACCGATCTTGTGCACGGTGGATATGATTTAGCACTGCGTATCGCCGACCTGGTCGACAGTAGCCTGGCTGCTCGACCGCTTACCAGGATCCGTCATACGGTTACGGCAAGCCCCAGCTATTTCAACAATAGAGCACTTCCCAGAACACCTCAGGACCTGCTTGATTTAGATTGTTTACGCTATAGCGGGGCGCGCGATTCACGCTGGCCTTACACCGATGCAACTGGACAGAAAGGCGCTATCGACCCAACCGCAATCATCAATGCCAACAACGGGGCATTCTTGCGCGATCTGGCCATCGCTGGCAGCGGTGTGATTAATCAACCGACCTTTATCTCTTACCAGGCGATCTGCTCGGGCGAGTTGATTACGGTATTGGGGGATTACTCTTGGCGTGAATTTACGGCTTATGTCGTATACCCGAAGACACGATATCTACCATTAAGGGTTAGGGCGTTTATTGACTTTTTGGCAGAATATTTCGATCGTGAAGAGCCCTATTGGGAGCGTGAGATTGCTAGTGCGACTAAAAATTAATTTGCTATACGAAAAGCTGCAAGGGGTAGTACCAGCAGATCTTTTTGATACTAAGACGCCTACTTATTAGGAAAGGACTTGGTACATCAAGCTTGAAGAATCCCTTCTAGTGTTTCAGTAATGGCCGCATCAGCTGACGTTGGATGATACGGCATTAATTATTCACTTCTGGGCGGCAGATCACCCCACAGTCATCTCAAGATTGAATTTAGTTCATGCTCAGAGGCCAAAGGCGAGCTGATCATCAACCTAACATACCTCCAGGCTGATGGCCGGTTAGTCGCAGGTGTTGTTGTTACCAGGCGTTGAGAGTTTAAAATTCAGCGTCCGCTTCCGTGTTCTTGGCGAACAGGAATGATTGCAGCGTTCGCAGACCCCAAGCGTCCGCAATGGGCCGACTACTGACGCTCAGGAGCAACAAGCACTGCGTGGAAAGTCGGAAAGGGCATGGATCCGGAACCACCGAACCAAGTGCGGAAAAATTATTAC
>SDWK01000889.1 GCA_004195335.1 Shewanella sp. | reverse complement strand
TCGGAGATGTGTATAAGAGACAGAGAAGAAGGTGAGCACATCCGTCTTACTCCAAGTTTGCGCACTAATTCGGTTGCAGTACTGAAAAACTTTGTCAGCTCCGGACTGGGCATCACTTTTATGCCTCAACTGACTGTTGCCGATGAAATACACGACAAAATTATTAGCTCAGTGGCAGTCAATCATCGATTGATGGCCGAAGCTCGAGCCAAAGTAGTCAGCCATAATCGGCGCAATCTGACCCTTCCGGCCGAAGCTCTAATGCAGCACCTGCAAACAAGTATGCGCTTCCTTCGTGAAGATGCCGCTCCTCATAGCGCTCGCTGAATAAATATCTAGAGATCTACGGACTCATTCCGAAAGGCCTTAGCTAAAACGTGCTATTTGACAGGGACTAGAGCTGGTTTTGCTGTTGACTAAAAGTCAACGTGCGCGCAATTGAAATGTCAACGCGTCATCGTATAACTTGTCGGCAGGTCTATATCAGGCCGTCAAAACACAAGTGCAAACCGTATATGGAGCTCAATATGAAAACTAATAACACCCTCCCTGCTCGTAAGAGCCTGCTCAAGGCCTATGTAATAGGGATCGGAGCACTACTGACATCTATCTCTGTTAGCGCACAAACCACCATTAATGTGAGCTATAACGGTGCTCCTGATGCAGAAAAAAATGCTGTGCATCTGTTCGCTAGCAACCTCAAAAGCCTGGTGGAAGAAAAGACCAATGGCGAGTTGTCATTAAAGCTATATCCGAACAGCATGCTCGGTGAAGAAGACGAGCGCATGGAGCAGGTGATGAATACACCAAGCCTAAACATCGCTTCATTTGCAGGTGTATCACCCCTGTTTCCGGAAATATTTGTCAGTGCAATTCCATTCATGTTTTCTGATTTCGACGCAGCCAGAAACTTCTTTGACAAAGGCGAATACTGGAAGGCCTCGAAAAATGAATTTTATACTCGCACCGGTACACATTTGATGGCGGTTGTTGAAGAAGGTGGCTTCTTAGCCTTCACCAACAACACGCGTCCAATACGCTCGCCTGAAGATTTCAAAGGCCTACGTTTCCGAGCCATGGATAAGAGCCAGGTGGCCCTGTATGAAGCCTTTGGTGCATCGGGTACGCCAATTCCTTGGACCGAGGTTTACATGGCGTTACGCACTGGCGTTGCCGATGGTCAGATGAACCCACCTATGTACATCATGCTCGGCAGTTTGCAGGAAGTGCAGAAACATTTAACCCTTGCCAATATTCAGTACTCAGACCAGTTTCTTGTCGCCAATGATGAGCTGTTAAAAAGTCTGAGTGATGCTCAGCGAACCGCGCTAAATGATGCCATCGCAGAGGCGAATGAAAAGAACCGCCAAGCCGTAGAAAGCCAAGTCGACAAGCGAATTCAGTTCCTGGCTGACAGCGGTATGGAAGTCTATCGCCCAACTACCGAAGAGCTGCTGGCATTTCAGCAAGTGGGTCAGCCTTCTTTCCTGAACTGGCTTAGCGAACAGAGTATCGATCAAAAATGGATCGATATGGCGCTGAAAGATGCTGGAATGAAGTAGTTTATCCTCCTCGTTGAAAGCGGTGGCCAGCCGGTCACCGCGACAAGGTATCGATCATGCGAACAAAAATAATAACCAAGCTAAGTCAGGGGCTGCTACTGATCGCCACATCAATGTTCGTGGTCAATGTCTGCGTACTGCTATACGGCATTGTGGCCCGCTATCTGATTGGCCACTCTCCGATCTGGATGGATGAACTATCACGCTACCTGATCATTGGTAGCGTGTTGTTGGCAGTCGGTCCCGCTTGGCTAAAAAAACAGCATATGCGTGTCGATTTTATCGAGCATATTTTGCCTTCAAAACAGCGTGTGATGTTAACAGTCTACACCTGGCTGCTAACCGTCTCCCTGAGTGGATATACAGCCTGGTGTAGTTGGCACTATGCGTTTTCTGTCTCTCGCTTTACGACCATGGGGCTAGGCATCAGTAAAACTATTCCGCTTTTGGCATTACCCGTTGGCTTCGCCTGTCTGTTTCTGATTGTCCTGCTGAAAGGCCCTGAACTCAAACGTGACCGCGCTGATGGCGTAACGAGGTAAGACAATGCTATTAGCCATGTTTGCAAGTTTTCTCACCCACATATTACTGGGCGTGCCTCTATTTCTGAGCCTGCTCGTGACAGCTGTGATCGGATTTTTCTTTATCGACCCCGCGATGTTATCGCGAATGCTGCCGCAACAGCTTTTTAGCGGCATAGATGCATTCTCACTGATGGCGATTCCTCTGTTTATTCTAGCTGGCAACCTGATGAACGGTGCAGGGATGACAGAGCGGCTAATGCGCCTTGCGCGAGCTCTAGTTGGCCACCTACGTGGCGGCCTCGGCTACGTCAATGTAGTGTCGAGTGTCTTCTTTGCCGGAGTGAACGGCTCTGCCGTCGCAGATACCTCTGCCCTCGGTTCATTACTGGTTCCGGCCATGAAAAAGGAAGGATACTCCGCCTCTTATGCGGCGGGCTTGACTGCGGGAAGCTCACTGATTGGCCCGATAATCCCACCGAGTATCTTCATGATTATCTACGCCTCATTGACCAACACATCGGTCGGTGATCTGTTCTTAGCGGGTGTCATCCCCGGACTGTTGCTCGGTATAGCCTTCATGGTCATGAATTGGGTTTATGCCCGCCGTGCCAACCTGCCTGTCAGTGGAAGGAAACCCAACATGCAGGAGTTTAACGCCGCGCTGCTCGGGGCTGTGCCCGCATTGATTGCTCCTTTCATCATTGTTGCCGGCATCGTATTCGGATTCGTGACGCCGACCGAGTCTGGCGCATTGATTGTCGCCTACGTAGCCATTGTAGGTATGCTGTTTCGCGAGCTGAAATTACAGGCTCTGATTCAGGCGATGTATAGCACCACACTATTGACAGCCACCATCTTCATCATCATGGCTGCGGCTTCGGTGATTAGCTGGTTGCTAGCTTACGCTCAGGTACCCAACGAGTTTGTCAGCATGCTGACACCTTACCAGGACAGCCCTATTTTGGTGCTGCTGATGCTGAGTGCCATCACCTTTATTACCGGCATGTTTATGGAAGAAGTATCGGCACTTATTCTATTAACACCGATTTTTATTCCTGTAGCGACGCTGGCGGGTATTGACCCGGTTCACTTGGGTATCGTGATCACGCTGAATATCACGATTGCATTGATTACACCGCCTATGGGGGCTTGCGTATTCGTTGCGGCGGCGGTGAGTAACCTCGATATCATGTCGTTGTTTAAAAC
>SDWK01000884.1 GCA_004195335.1 Shewanella sp. | reverse complement strand
GGTAGGTATTGCCCTCCGCCGGGCCAAAGACCCCTCCATCGTCGCCACACGCCGCCGCGGCCACGAGGAGCAGGCCAAAACCCAAGCTTTTCGACAAATTGACGACCTAGCCAAGTCAACCTCAACATGGATTGCAGTAACAGTTCCGAGAGCCATTTACAACCAAGGGTTATATACAGCATTGTTTAGTGGAGTGGTGCTGATAGTTATAGGGGTGGGATTCGCCTTTTTATGGTCAAAAATCACCGAAAAAACAAGAAAATTGCATAACACTAGCATTCAACTGATGGAGCAAGGGAAAGATCTTAGTGAAAGCGAAGAAAAATACCATCGTTTCTTTACTACGATGACCCATGGTTGGGCGTATCACAAGATCATCACAGATGATGACAACCGACCCATTGATTTCATCTATCTCGAAGTGAATGCCACATTTGAAAAGTTAACCGGACTATCCATGGATGCAGTCACCGGCAAACGAGTGACCGATGTGCTTCCAGAAATCGAAAAGGATCCATTCTGTTGGATTGAAAAATATGGTGATGTGGCCCTTTCCGGCAACAGCATCACATTTGAAAAATATTTTGAGCCGTTTCAGCGTTGGTACTCTGTGTCGGCTTCCTGCCCTCACCCGGGCCATTTCATTACTGTCTTTGATGACATCACTGAGCGCAAACAGCTGGGGGAAGATCTAAAGAAAAAAGAGTTTTTCTTCGAGGAAACGCAACGTGCGGCGTTTATAGGTTCCTATACGCGTGACTTTATAAATGACACGTGGGTAACGTCCGAAGTTCTAGATCAAATTTTCGGCATAGACGCAAACTATAATAAATGTGTCAAAGGGTGGGCAGACCTTCTACACCCGGATGATGCGGAAAAAATGATGAAGTACGTCACGGAAGTCGTTATCCGAAAAAAACAATCCTTCGACAAAAAATACAGAATAATCCGAAGAATAGATGGTGAAACAAGATGGGTGTGGGGGGTAGGGGAAACAATTGTAGACGAGACAGGAGCCGTTATTGGATTGATCGGAACCATTCAGGATATTACCGAGCAGAAGCAACTTGAAGAGCAACTGAACCAGTCACGCAAAATGGAGGCGATCGGTGTCATGGCGGGAGGCATCGCTCATGATTTTAACAATCTATTGGCCATCATCATTGGCAACGTGGAGATGCTTCTCCGTAAACATGCTATCGATGACAATTCGACAAAGAATATTGATCACATAAAAACTGCAGCCAACCGAGCGACAGACCTGATAAAGCAAATCCTGATATTTAGTCGCCAGGAAAAACATGAACTTGTACGCCTACCGCTCAGTTTCCCCACTCTAATTGACGAGTCTTTGAGATTACTACGCTCTACGCTGCCGACCTCCATCGAGATTGTAAGTCGCATTGACGATGAAACCATCACGATCAACGCCGATTCAACCCAAATACAACAGGTTCTCATCAACCTTTGCACCAATGCTGCCCATGCCATGACAGAGAAAGGGTCACTGAAAATCACCCTGCAAGATGTGGAACTTTCCGAACAGGACATGCCGGCCCTTAGAGACAAGCCGTCATGTCGATATGCAAAGCTCTCGGTTAGTGATACCGGCATTGGTATGGGCCAAAAGACCCTAGATAATATATTTGATCCCTTTTTTACGACTAAGGAGGTTGGCAAGGGAACTGGCATTGGACTGGCCCTGGTACAGGGTATCGTTACGGACCATGATGGCTTCATTACTGTTGATAGTGCCCTTGGGCAAGGAACAACTTTTAATGTTTATCTGCCGACTATCGTTAAGAGCTGTGTGGAACAAGCAGGGTCCACAGAGGAGTTGTTGCCAAAAGGAAATGAAAGCATCCTTCTTGTCGATGATGAAGACTTGGTTGCAGTCACATATGGTGAACAATTGAGAGGGCACGGCTACAAAGTGACCATTATAAATAGCAGCAGAGAAGCTCTTGCTACGTTCAAGGATACCCCCATCATTCTTAGTAGCGGCTACAGCACCAAAATATCTGAAAAGGAAGCAAAGAAGTTGGGGGTTCGCGAGTTCTGTTTAAAGCCCCTAAGTATGGAGGCCCTCGCCACTGTCGTCAGAAAAGTTCTTGATGGTTGTATTCCTGAGAATTAGAGTTAATGGAATTTTTATAACCCTCCAAGATTTATTGTAAACTTGCCTGTTGTGCTGGAATGGAGTCCTCCTTCAACTAAGGACAAATCATACAGATTCACAATTTCAAAAACCAGGATTTAACTTTCGACAAAAAGAGCTCTAAGCCTCTTTGGTAGTCATCCTATTTATAGCAACTTTCAAAAGTAGTAAGATTTGACAGCAGAAAAATGTCTTGGATTCTGTGCTGTATTGCTTTCAGATCCAAAACTCTGAGGGGATCTAAAATTACTAAATATCCTGCAAAGCAAGAACGGCTACCCCAATTTCTGAGGTAGCCATTTTCATTTCTGATATGTGGTGACATATCTGACATCCAGAGACCTGCCAAAATTCCTTTAGCATTAAGACAGCGATCCCATGTTGACTGGACTTTTGCAAAACGGTGCGAAGAGGTTTCTTGGCGATGCAGGAACAACTGCTATTACTACTAAGATTTGACAATTACCCGGGCCGAGTGTGTTGGATTGTAAGAATCGGCTGATTATGTTGAGTAACAAGCCTTCATTTTGGGTAGAGCATCGTTCAAGACCGTTTAACTCGGGAAGGAATGGAGAGGATGGCAATCCCCCCAATAAGCAGAACCATGCCTGCGTGAGCTGTCAAGGAGAGCTTCTCCTGAAGAAGGTAAACTCCTAAAATTGCGGCAGTAAGAGGTTCCGCGAGATTGAGGGTGGCCGCTGTAGACGCAGGAACTATTCTCAGCCCTCGGGTAAACAACAAGTATGGAAAGATTGTAGAGACAATTCCCAGATAGAGAGAAACCACCACTCCTCGGGACTGAGTTAGCCAATCTAGCGATACTCCGAAAAAGGCCGGAATCATTAAGATTGCTCCCAATGTAAATGAAATCGCCAAGACAGCGACGACGGAATGTTCTTTGAGTAGGAATTGAGCAGACAATGTGAATATAGCGTAAGAGCAACCAGCCCCCAACGCCAATGCAATTCCTGAAAAACCACTATTGAAGTTTTCACCGACTCCAAGGAGCAGGAAGCAGCCAACTATTGCAAATAGGCTAGCAAAAATCCATTTGGGAGTTGGCCGTTCTCGGTAAAGAATAAAACTAAAAGCGCCGGTAAACACCGGAAAGCTACCAATAAAAATGGAAGTTCCCAAAGCAACCCCAGTTCTAGGGAGTGCGTTAAAAAAACAGATTTGTAGTGCAACGACAGAAATTGCAGCACTGATGGTTGGAATTATGGGCCAACGTTTTCTTAGCTGTGGTCGTTTGAAAAGCAAGGTGATGACAGCGAGAAACGTACCGCTGATTGCAAGGCGAATGGCTCCAATAACCTCAGGTTGGGCTCCTTCTGGAGCCAGAGCTTGTACTGTGCCAGAAGTTCCAAAAAGAACCGCAGCTAAGAGAATGTAGATATAACCAAGGAATGGTTGTGAGTCTTTCCGGCCAAGCTGCATCAATAAATCCTGCACTAATAGCTTGCTCAATAGTTAAAGTTCACCCGATTTGCGGAGCTTATCTGATGTTTTCGATACTGCCATAAAAAATGACCTAGGTAAAAGCAATCGTGCCGGAAAGGAATCCTGCTTCATCTAAGGACGAATCCTGGAATCCAAAAAATCTGGATTTACTTTTGAAAAGAGATTTCTGTTCAGTGGGTATCAGGGAAGTTGTCGTGTTTAACCTCATCTTGAACAGAAGGATCGAACGTCCGATATATTGTGTTATTGAAATTCAGGGTCGCTGGAAGTAAAAAAATCAGTCATTCTTAAAGCCCCTAACAATGTAGGACTTTCAACAATTGTCAAATCGCCAAAAAAATATTCGCTAAGCAGTGGGAAGTTGCGGTTTTGAAATGCTGTCTCGGGAATCTCATTTCGGCGATTAAAATTACGGTCTTATTAACTTCCCTCAGCCTATATAATCAATAGAATTTTGGTAGAATAAACGCCAGGGTCTGCAATCGGAACCTGTCGTTTTTCATTGTACCATCACCCCATTGCAGGAGTCGGAGGATGCGGTCTGTCAGCGGTATAATTCTGGTGATAATTTGTGTTTGCGGGTTGCCCGCAACAAGCGTCCCAGCAAAGAACGCGGGGGAAGATTTCACGGTCTGGTTGGAAACCTTCCGCGTAGAGGCCCGCTCCGCAGGAATTTCGCAAGAGACCTTGAACTCGGCACTGGCTGGTGTCAGAGGGCCGTTGGCGTATGTGATCGATCTCGATCGAAAGCAGCCGGAGAGTACCCAGTCTTTAGAGGGTTATCTCGCGACCCGGGTTAACGAGATACGTATTACCAACGGTCGCAGGATGATGAGCCGTTATCCGACCTGGTTAGGCCGGGCTGAACAGAAGTACGGTGTTCAGAGGCGCTTCCTCGTGGCCCTATGGGGGATCGAGACGAACTATGGTGGACACTCGGGAAATGTTCCAATCATCCAAGCACTGGTTACGCTAGCTCATGATGTTCGCCGCAGTTCCTATTTCCGTAAAGAACTGCTTGATGCACTGCATATCCTCGATGCAGGTCACATCCGCTTGAAGCGCATGAAAGGTTCTTGGGCCGGAGCCATGGGGCAGTGCCAGTTCATGCCCTCTTCTTTTCGCCGCTATGCGGTTGATGCCGACGGCGACGGTCGCATCAATATTTGGGACTCGGTTCCTGATGTGCTGGCTTCGGCTGCCAATTACCTTAAGCAAGTGGGATGGCAGGATGACCAGACTTGGGGGCGCCCGGTAACGTTGCCTGAAAAATTCGATTTCACCTTAGTTGGACTGGAAACCCGCCTTCCGCTTTCGCGTTGGCAGTCACTTGGAGTGAGGCGGATCAATGGAAACTCCCTGCCCAGACGCGATCTCGTTGCTTCGATGATCGCGCCAGATGGTCCCGGCGGGCAAGCCTATCTAGTCTATGACAATTTCCGAGCACTTCGGGCCTGGAATAAATCCAACGCCTTTGCTGTTGCGGTCGGCACTCTTTCTGATCGGTTTGCCGCTAATAGGAAAAAGGGCGGCTGAACCTGTCCTGATTAGTGTAACAAAAAAGAACCCCACAGCTCAGGAGGTAGAGAGCTGTGGGGTAAGAATTTTCTAGGAGGTTTTGAAAAAGGTTATCTCGGATCTGCCTGCCACA
>SDWK01000853.1 GCA_004195335.1 Shewanella sp. | reverse complement strand
ATACCAATCGGTATAAAGATGTGATCGCTCAGCGAGAATTTAGCGCTTCTGAGGCAAGGCAACGAGTGAAGAACATAGTTATTCTACGTTTTAGCTCGTTAACACAGCATCGGATGCGCTAAAACTCGCCTTTCAGGAGTGTTTTGGCTGCCTACTTCTGTGTTGAATGACTTCAGAAGGGATCACCATTCCCTCATCCATTCGCCTTGAATTAGTTTGCAAAAAAAACTCTGAGTAGATCACTTTCTTATACCGGTTGGTATAACGGCTCAACAGCCTTCAATCACAACCTCATAAACCGGCGCGGCTTTAGGATCGTCCTGATTGCAGGTAGTGGGATTAGTCGTTCCGTAGGCTTGCTGGTACATAAAATAACATTGGCTGGATTTTATATCACTCTGGTCAAAGCCAAAATAGACCTTATCGACCCCCTCAAATTCAAAACCTAAACGGTCATCGCTGTAATCTAATCTCTTAGCCACATCGGTATTGTCCAGATAACCGCATTTCAAACGCGTTTCGAATACACCGTCACCGTCAACATCTACATCGGTAAGATCGCCACGACCCGACACGGGTTGAGCCCGGTAACTGGAAAGTTTAGACAAGATATACATCTGCTTATTTGCCTCAGTAACGGAGGCGTCGAACTGTTGCAACACAGCATCTTTAGCATCACCGCTCAAACTAATGAATTTACTGGATGCGGTGATAGCAAGAAGCCCCAATATAACAATAACGACGACAAGTTCTATAAGCGTAAATCCACGCGAACTTGAGTACTTCTTCGAGTCCATTCAATCTAACCAATAAATTCAAACGTTTTCAGGTGGCCAGATTTTGCCCATGATAGGAGAAGAGTTCAAGTTATATACCTGAAAAATGAGAGATAGTTTGTTTACTGAGCCAGTACCACATTGAAAAGGCCAAGCTCTATAGCTAATCGTAATGAGTTAGCAGTCATAGGTTAGCCCAGACAAGTTAATCATCTTAACCTAAGCCCTATGACTTTATCCCCCGAGAGCCTTCTCCAGAGTGCCCGGCTAACACAAGCAGTCCTGCCAGGATCCCTAGGTTTTTAATGAAATTTTGCATCTCATGGGCAGCTTCGATTCCGCTGAAGTTCCAAAAATCATGCAAACTGACATTAATCACCACGACAAGCAATGCCAGTAGTATCGATACCAGTGCCGTATAGCGGTTCATCAACAGAGCGATAGCAGCCATGATCTCAAAGATTGCCGCCGCAGCTAGCAGTTGAGGGATCATGCTCATCCCATGGGTTTCCATTAAGGCGATATGCATATCCCAACTGACAAACTTCATAATACCGGGCAGTAAGAAATAGAGCGCTAACATCACCCGTCCCACAGTCACTAATCTTTGATTCATCTTAATTATCTCTCAATGGCCTGTATGAATTAGCCACTAATATTAATGTCTAACTCATACATTCAGAACACAAATTAAGGTTAGATGCTCTCGCCGTTCACCGTTAGCGCCACATCGATATTGTTACGAACCGCATTTGAATATGGGCAGACAAGGTGCGCGTTCCTCACTAAGGCAACGGCTTGTTCTTGAGGCAATTCCAGCTCTACGGCCAGGGCAACAGATAGTCCAAATCCGCCCTCTTCCCTCACTCCAATTCCAACCGTTGCAGTTACCGGCGCTTGAGTTAACGCTAACTTACCTTCACGGGCAACATGCAACAAGGCATTTGAAAAGCAGGCGCTGTAGCCGGCAGCAAAAAGTTGTTCCGGATTAGTCGCCTCTCCTGAGCCACCCATCTCTTTAGGATAGCTTAATGCTAAGGATAGCTTGCCATCATCTGTTGCGACATTGCCATTACGTCCTGCGCTAGCCGTTGCTTGAGTGCTATATAGTGCTTTCATTATTTAACTCCGTATCTAGTAAAAGGTGCACATTATCGAAATTTTCAATGAGCATTGACGATAAAGATTGCGCGCAATTGAATTGAGGTAATTTATACCACGCTAACACATTGCGCGCAAGTAAATTGCACGCAATTTACTTTATGTTAATGCGATTACAAATATTGAAGTGAAAAACATCATCACTAAGCCAGTACCGAACGGTGTTTTATTCAGCATAAGTTAAGGGCGTATCGGCTAACCTTGATGAGAAAACACCGAGTTTTAGAGGAGAGTCATGAGAAGAATAATTATCGGCGTCTGTATTTTACTAATCTCTGGTGCCTGTTTCGCGGATGAGTTCAACCGTGATCTTTGGACGCTGCAGCATTCTCAGGCTCAAGCCACTATCGTCTCAAGCCACGGATACCAAAAGATGAAGCTTGTCGACACTGGTGCTGGCAAAGCGGTAGTGGTCTTTACCCACCTTGACGATCAGGCTTACTGTGGCGGACAAGATGCGCTGTTTAAGCCCATCCCCACCAGCATAGATATCGAACTGGAAGCCGAACAAGCACTACTAATCCTGACAGTTCCGGCTTTAATCGGATGCAATCAGGGCATATCCTTCGCAGAGGTGAATGGGAAATCCAGCATGAAACTCATTGGTATGCTGCAAGCCGCTGCTCGAGTGAAGTTTTATGATCAAAGCTTTTCATTAAACGGATTCGAGGCTGTATCCAAACAAGTAATTCAAACAAGTGGTCCACTAACCCGATAGTCTATACTGGTCTGGTCTTGGCTTCTCCTTCGCCTTTGATAGGGTGCTAATACAAAGCGTCACATCATTTCCCTTGAAGAGTTGCCAGGGATCTGTTTATGCTCAAGAGCATACTTGTATCATTTACTCCCGTTTATTGGAGCTGAATATGAATTATCAGGTTTCAAAACGCTTTATCAGTGCGTATCTTCTCTTGCTCATATCTCCTTGGGTGAATGCCGGACAATGGCATCTACAGGTAGATAATGACTTTGTCTTCAGTGATGACGGTAACTATACCAACGGCTTAATGCTTGGTTGGGAGAGTGTTCCAATACAAAATCTTGATAACACTGCCCCCCCTATACGCTGGCAAAGTTTGTTTAGCTTCAAGCAGAACGATGCAGAGCAAGCCTGGGGAGTGAAACTCACACAGCAGATGTGGACACCTGGTGAAATCGAGATTGAACGTCCTCAGCCCTACGATCGCCCCTATGCTGGCTACTTAGTGATTGAAAGTCATACCGCTACTTATGGAGAAACCTGGGCTCAGAAAAACTGGTTATCATTGGGTGTTATAGGGCCTGCTTCCGGTACAGAACAGCTACAGGAGGTGGTTCACAAAATCACAGGGTCATCACCACCACAAGGCTGGCAGCATCAAATTGAAAACCAGCTCACCCTACAACTGGCCTATGAGGTAGATGCGCTTATTTTGCGTAGAGAGGCATTTAGCAGCACTCTTTTTGGTGACAGCCAGTGGGAGCTGAGCGGCTTTAGTCATTCACAAGCCGGGAATTTTCGCAGCGAAACGGATCTAGGGTTAACCTTCAGGTGGGGAACGAATTTATCAGACTCATTTGGTCGCTTAAGCTTGCATACTGGTCAATTCGGAAATATCTCAGCCACTGCTAAGTCCAGTAACTGGATATTCTTCACCCGGGCTTATCTGGGTTATCGATTCAATGACCAGACCATAGATGGGTCCCTTTCCTATGACTCCCATGTTGAACTCGAAAACAATCAGGCTGGTGTCAATACCGGTATTATCTGGGCTCACCCAAGCTGGTCTCTTGCGTGGAGCTTTAATACTTACACCAAAGAGTACCAGAGCGATACCGATGAGTGGCATGGTTACGGTTCACTGATATTCAGCTGGCAACTGTGAATTTTCCCTAGTAAACGCTAAAACCGATATATTTTAAAATCTATATATTTTAAAACCTATAAGCACTAAAACCCATAAATTCTAAAACGAGGAGACATTCCGACTCGAATAAACAGACTTAAAAAAATGCCTACCAAGCGATCCTCAACGGTATCGAGTGGCGAAACAAAAATAATGGCTAAATTTGCAGTAGCCGATTCAGTCCTCAACCTCATAACTGGTTAAACCTGGCATATCAACATTCAGAAGTAACAGATCGAGAAAACCGTCCTTGATCATAGCCAAGCATGTTTCACCGCTACCGGCTTAGGTTATCAGTAGAGCCTTTATTCAGCCATTTGAACTCATGCAACTCATAATATATACAAGGTACATAATGGTTTGTTGCTAAGCGTTATCACTACAACTTAGTTGGATTGTGGCTAGCTCCACCCTATTTCTCCCCAACTCTTTGGCGCGATAAACGGCTTCATCGGCGCGAGCCAAAAGTTGCTCGAAACTCTCTTCATTAGGTCTAAGCTCTGCCACGCCAAAACTGGCGGTAACGAGGATCCCTGCCGGCATTAGTCGTTCAATTTTATCCCTTAACATTTCAGCCTTTTCCTCGGCACTCTCTATTGAGCAATGCTCAAACAAGGCAACAAACTCCTCCCCACCGAAACGCGCTACCACATCCTCTTTGCGATTACTCTCGGCTAAAACTTTAGCAACGGCCTGCAGTACACTATCCCCGGCCTGATGACCGAATTGATCATTAACCTGCTTGAAATGGTCAATATCTATCATCAATATCGACAGTGGATTGTTATGCCTTATAGATTCAGCCATTTTTTGATGGGCCGCTTCGATCAGGAAATGACGGTTATAAAGCTGAGTGAGTTGATCGTGCAACGCCATATTGCGCAATTCATCACTCTTTTGTTTCAACATGATCTGAGTACTTACCCGGGCGGTAACGATAGCGGGACGAATGGGCTTAGTAATGTAGTCTACAGCGCCTAGTTGTAAGCCATACTCCTCCTCATCATCACTGTCTCTGCCCGTAACAAAGATGATAGGCACATGCTGCGTTTGTGGATTAGCCTTAAGCTGCTTACATACTTCATAACCATCCATGTCTGGCATAACCACATCCAACAAAATGAGATCAGGCAAGGGCGCGGTACGCGCGAGTTCGAGGCATCGCTGCCCATTCATTGCAATTTTCAGCCGGTAGTCTTTTTTTAAACATCCTGCCAAGAGTTGTATATTGGTCCGAGTATCATCAACGATCAAGATGGTTGGTAAGTCATTCATTAACCAAGTCCTTATTGAGTTTGGAGTGACTTTCAATGAGCGCTTTAGTTAACAGTCTTAATGTAACGGTGGCTTCGGCGTGCTCAAAATCAGCCAGTTGATTCAGTAGTTGGCTGCAGAGTTCCTGCATGGTTTTATTTTCGATAGCCCACTTTAGACAGGAAAAATCATTCACATCGATATAACTACCATCATCGAGAAGGGTGCCAATATCCTCCAGCATCAAATGTAACCCATCCTCACTCATGCATTTATGTTGCTGAACTTGCGGGACATCATCACTTTGAAAATCTTCGATACAGGCTTTCAATTCACGATAGGCCAAACTAAAAGCAGGAATATTTTTCTTAACCGAATCAATATCGAAAATTTTTGCTGCTGACTCAATCGTTTCTGCCTCTCTACATAGTATTTCAGCACCTATATTGGCCGCAACGCCCTTAACCGTATGCGCCGATTGCCTGAGCTGCTCAATATCTTCATATTCTGCTGCAAGCAAGAGTGAATCTACCCGAGTAGGGATATCCTCCATAAAAAGGGTCACGATTGATTTAAAGAGTGACTCCTTTCCCATGGCTCGCTTCATTAATCCCTCTCTATCCCAGACCAGGCATTCACCCACTTGAACGTCTTGTTCATCTGGCTTTGATTCAACAAGTATAGAGGGCTTTGATTCAACAGGAGGAGAAAACAGATCCGCTTCTGTATCGCCCCCCACACCATGGCTCGCAGTAAGCCATTGATGTAGTTTTAAACGCAGCTTTTCTGAATCAATAGGTTTAGAAAGATAGTCACTCATCCCCGCATCTAAACACTTCTCTTTATCTCCCATCATGGCGTTTGCAGTCATCGCCACAATAGGAATATCAAGATATTGTTCGCCCGCATTTCCGGCTCGGATCTGTCTGGTCGTCTCATAGCCATCAAGCTCGGGCATTTGACAGTCCATCAATATCAGAGAGTATGGCTTGCTGCCATCTTGGCGCAGTTGTTCCAATGCCAACACGCCATTGTCAGCAACTTCCGTCGATAAACCTAAGTCTTCTAAAATTCCCTTGGCAACCAGCTGGTTGACGTAATTATCTTCAACTAAAAGAATATGAGACTCCAAGGGCCAGTTACATAATTTCCCCTCCACCTCATGACTCAATGATTGTAAGTAATGATGAGTCACCAACGGCTGAGCCTCTTGAAGGGCTTGTCCCCCTTCAGAAACAATGGCTAAGGCGTCAAATAGATCTGATGTTGTTGTTGGCTTAGGGAAATAGGCACTGAAACCGAGTTCGGCGAAGAAGCTTGCATCACCGATTTGCGACATAGAGGTCATCATCACCAGTTTAATCGATTGTAATCTGGTGTCCGCTTTTAACCTTTTTCCTAGTTCGGCCCCGTCCATATCGGCCATCTGCATATCTAAAAAAGCCACATCGAATAGTTGCTTATCCGGGTCTTCAAAATACTCTTCACAAATTTGAATGGCCTGGGGGCCACTCTTAGCTTCGACCACATTGCCCCCCCAGTATTCAAGCTGACCACGGATCACCTCTCTGTTGGTTTCATTATCGTCGACAACCAATAACTTCAAAGCGGTAATATCGACCTTAGGAATAACCTGCTGTGAGTGGTCACTTCGCCCTAAAAGCACCTCGAAGCAGAAACGACTTCCTTTCCCCTCTTCACTCTCGACCGATACACTGCCCCCCATAAGATGGCAGACTTTTTCAACGATCGCTAAGCCTAAACCCGTTCCGCCATACTTTCGGGTCGTTGAAGCATCCACCTGACTGAATGAGTCAAACAGGGAGTCAATTTTATCTTCTGCTATACCAATGCCTGTATCTGAAACCGAACATTTAAAACGCCATAATGCCTCATCAGCACTGGGAACAAGTTCCGCCTTAATGACCACCTCTCCCTGTTGAGTAAACTTAATCGCATTGCCTGTAAGGTTAGTTAATGCTTGTCGAAGACGTCCGGGATCGCCATTGACTCTAGAGTGCTCGACCCCTTTGACGTCTAATATGAGCTCAAGGTTTTTATCCTGTGCCAGATGTGCCATACCTTCGGCAAACTCCCCTAGCATTCCCCGTAAATTAAAATCTAAGTTCTCCAGTTCAAGCTTGCCGGCATCAATTTTCGAATAATCGAGAATATCATTTATCAGAGTCAGTAGAGATTGGGCGCTAGATTGAGCGATACTCACTCTTCGGCGCTGAAAATCCGACAAGTTGGTATTGAGTAGCAGCCCAAGCATGCCCAGCACGCCATTCATCGGGGTGCGTATTTCATGGCTCATACTGGCCAGAAACTCACTCTTGGCTTTGACCGCCTGTTCGGCTCCCTCTTTAGCCAGCATCAGCTCACTCTGAATCTTCATACTCTCGGTAACATCCCGAAAACTCCAAACCCGGCCAAATACTCCGCCTTCGGACATCATAGGAAGTGAGACACGCTCAAACTCCCTGCCATCTTTAAACTCTAAAGTATCAAATAACTCAAACTCCGGCTCCCTGTAGAGCCGCTCGATACCCTGTATAAAGGTCTTTGGATCGACAAGTTGAGATTTGGCGTGATGGGCGAGTACAGAGTCATCGCTTCCAATCAAGTTATCATCTGTTATCTTCCAGAGTTCCATGAAACGATTATTAACCTGCAGTATCTTGCCTTTAATGCTGGTTACCAGGATTCCATTATCTGTAGATTCGAGTACCGAACGCATCAAAGACAGTGCTTCATTCGCCTTTATCGATGCGTTCATTCGTTCGGTAATATCGGTACGAATTGCGATATAACTATGAACATGACCCTCTGCATCTTTAAGCGGAACAACCGTTGTATCAACCCAATACAAGGTGCCATTTTTAGCTCTGTTACAGAGCTCGGCATTCCATACCTCTCCTTTAGAGATAACCTCATACATCTGTTTAAAAAAACCACGGGGATGGTGACCCGAGTTGAGTATCTTGTGATCTCTGCCCAGAAGTTCCTCCGGTGAGTAGCCACTGATTTCAGAGAAGCGTTTGTTAGCGTAAGTGATCCTTCCTTTCAGATCCGTTATCGCGACGTCCGAATGCTGATCGAGAGCAAACTTTTGTCCCTCTAAACTGTCCAAAGCTGACTGTAATTGCTCTTTTGCTAGGTACAGCATCTTTTCATGGCTCGTTCTTGCAACAACCATAAAGTTAAATGCGTCGGCCAGCTGGCCTATCTCATTATGACTCTCGACGGTTATTTCACCCACCTCTCTCCCAGAGGCCATCTTCAGGCTCGCCGCCGCTAACACCTTAATCGGATGCGTGATTTTTCGGGTGATATAGATAGCCACAATAATGACCAGTAGAGCGGTAAGCATGACTAAAAGCATGGTTATCTTACCTAACCAGTTTGTTGCCGATAACGCTTCATCCCGCTCTAATTCGCTAATGAGTAGCCAGGTTACATTCTCCAGTTTGACTTCCTGATGAATGCCAAAGACTTTCTGGTCGTTAGGACCGATATACTCTGATGCCGACTCTTTTATACTCGGCTCATCCACACCAGTATTGCTGCCATCGCTGTTGTGCGATCTATGTTTGGCACGCCAGGAGGAAAATTGAAAAGTATCAATTTTTCTCAAAAGTACTTCATTCCAATTATCTTTTATGGGCGTTCTTAATGTGCCATCTTCGGCTATCAGGTAATGTGATAATGAGCTATGCCCTCCAATAGTAGAACCTAATAAACTCAATATCTTCTCAAACTTTAACTGGATAGCAAAAACTCCGATGGGCTCACCAAACTCATCAAACAGAAGAGCACTTATGAAGCCGGCGAGCGGTTCAGATGACGCTTCATAGCGCTCTAATCCGGAGAAATGAGCATCACCGGTATTTAGAGCTAAACGGACACTGGTAGAAAACAGCGAGTCACTGAATTGCTCACTAAAAATATTTTCACCAAGGTCCTCCTCTTTGGTCACGGTAAAGAGGATATTTCCCTGCATATCGATTAAATACAGATCGCTGATATAGTCATACTGATGAACTTTCGCCAGAAGCTCATGTTGATAGGTGTCGACTATCTGCTTCCACTCAGAAGTTAGAACGTACTTCCCCCCCTCCAATTTACTCCTATCCAGCCCCGCAATAAGCGACTGTAATAAAAGGGAGTTGTTGGGAGAAGCGGCTTCAACATTAAGGTCGATCATTCGATACTGAAACCAGTTCTGAATGGCTTTTGTGCTCAATAAAGAGGACTGAGTCAGCTCCTTTTGTAACTCATTGACCAGGCTTTGTTTCGCCTGCTCATAGCTAAACCAGGAAACGGCAACCAATGGGATTAATGAGAGCATCAGAAACCAAAGAATCAAACTGATACTCAAAGAGCCATACTTACCTTGAGTGGAGCTATCTACTTTATTCGGCTTATCGTCCATATTCACCTTTTACCTATCACTATTGACTGCTCCGATAATTTTCTGAATGCAAAACAAGCTTAGCTATGATTATCATCGGCAACGACTGAAAACCTCAGCCAATACAAGTTACCTATATTTTCAGCAACAATAATGGCAATTACTACTGACTCTGCCCGCGAAATATAACTACAAACGACAAAAACAAGGTTGAATTGAGCTTAGTAGAGGTGGTGATAAAATTCACGAAAAGCAGAAATAAAACAGAGACAAGGGAGATGAGGACTCGAACAGATACAGGGAAAAGGCAACGACTAATAGTCAATCACACAAATTTTGATAAGTTTGTCATTCCATAGAGTGAGGGACAAACTTATACAGAATCTAAGGCGCTTAAGTCCAGCAGGATCCCGGATATCTCATTCCTCGCCACTTGATGCCGGGATAATGGGATGACGAAAGAAGTCAGCTTTCAGATACGACTCAGGTAAAACCTGAGTCTGTTGTTAACCTGACTGATGGACGCAAAGTTATTGCCTCTTTTGCTACTGCTGCTACCGCTGCGTTTACCATTGTGAGAAACCTGTTGTGGTCGAAACCATATGAAACAAGTTTTATTTGTCTTGGTGATCTCTACGGTAAAGGGCCCACTCTTCAATGACTTCACCAGTGGGAAGCGTGCAAATACCTTGTTGTCCATCGGGACCAGTGACAATCTCCAGCTCTCCACCCAATGCAAGGCAGTAGTCGGAAGCCGGGTTACTCATGTTTACCATAGCGGCCTCTTCATGAATGGAACATGCTGCAAGGGCTAAGAAAATAATACCCAGACCGACACCGATAAAGACGCCGTTAATCATATTCTCAAATGAGATCTTGCTAAACAAACTAGGGTTCATATTTTTCATGAAATAACTCCAGATAATCTTCGATATCAGACAGATAAGCTCTCACTTATCGGCCTGTAGATATAACAAAGCGCCCGAGTGGACGCCTTAAGATAACGCTTACCGTTTATGTCTTATCATTTATCGCTTTTCATCTAAATCAGGACTTAGAAACGGTAACCGACAGTAAACATCACAGTGCTGAAGTCTTTGTCGTCGATTGAGTAAGATACGGCTCCGGCATCGGTACCTCTGGCGTCGAGTATCGAGCCCGTTCCTTTCATATCACGATCGCCGCTGTGGAAGGTGTAATGCAAGTTGAAGTTCAGGCCGTTATCCATATAGTATCCGACACCAATCATAGGCTTAATCACGGTGCTGCTAGCGGTGTTTAAGCTTAGTTCTGCGATATCTACCGCTTCTTGTCCAGGAGTCGCATTATTAAATTCATATTGGCCCACTGATTTTAGCTTCGAAAACTCGGCGCCGGCCTTAACTGCCAACTGCCCTGCACCCACAGCAAACTGATAGCCAAGATATAGAGTGTGAGCC
>SDWK01000630.1 GCA_004195335.1 Shewanella sp. | reverse complement strand
TATCCACATCGATACTGAGATCATCGAGCTGTGCGTTTAATTCTGCGATTAAGGCACGAACCACTTCAGCAAAATCTCCATCATCATTGGTATAGGCCGACAGGGACGCATCCGATTGATCTTTCATTTGGGGCAGTAATTCGGTCCGATAACGATGCTGACGTTGCTCAAGTCTTAAAAGCTGCGCCTTTGAGGAGCCGAATGCCGCCATCATCTCTCTGAGGCGAAGCCACTTACGAGTCTTAATCGACTCAGACTGAGAGACGGCCGCCTGGACTTCCCTGTCCTGTTTCTCAGAAGTGAAAAGCGGCAGGTCGAAGCTCACTCCAATCGTAAAAAGATCGGCGCGTTCGTTGCCCATAGGATCATCGGCTCTGTAGCCATATCCTGCATTCACTCCCCACTCAGGTTTTAACTTCTGCTTAGACAGCTCAATGCCCTTATTACTCGCCTGAATGCTTTTTTCAATAGCATCGACTGAGGGGTGATGAGAGAAATACTCAAACAAGGTTTGTGGTTGCAGCTGCCGTGCAACATACAACTCGGGATTAAGCAGGTTTATTGCGGGTAGCGGGGTTGCCATTTTCACATCCCCTCCTCTGTTATCGAGCGAAGTGAGGTTGGAAAATTCTTCAACAAAATACTGGCTTGTCCATTGAGACAATCGCTGCATGTTTGTGTCCAACTGTTGTTCAAGCACATTCAGACGATCATCGATACGCGTCACCTCAAGCTGAGCTCTGACAATATCTTGTTGTCTGGATTTCCCGAGGGCAGCAGAATAACTTGCCTCAGCGATATCGGACAGCTGCTCGAAAAGGGCTCGATTACTCTCTATTAAGGCGATACTCTCCTGAGCCTTGTACACATCAAACCAAAGATTCCCTGATGTAACGACAACTTTAGCCTTACGATCTTCTCTTTGAAACGGGTACCGACTGGCGACTAACTCGAGTTGCTGCTGTCTGAGCGCCAAACTCTCTCCGCGAGGGAACATCTGTGATACGCCTACCTTCAATTGAGTCATGCCTTCTTGACCAAAATCAAAAGTATCCAAGGGCATATTTGCCAAGCCGATATTAACCTTAGGGTCCGGTAGGGTACCGGCGGCAATACTTCTCGATTGGTAAGCATCTTGAGTATGCCGATTACCAGCCAGCCAGGGATCATTTCGCTGAGCCGACTTAACGGCCATCTCGAGTGTTAAACCGTCTTGTCTTATCGTTTTAACCTCTGCTGCCTGAACAGTCTGAATACACAGTTCGACAAACAGAAAGATTAGAAAAATCAAAGGTAAAACCTTAACAATTGATATTTGTTTCATCAATTCTGCTCCTTCAGTGAGTTCACTTCAGCATAGTTGCTGACAGAGCCATCCGCTCTCAGTAAAACCACTTTATAAGGCGTAAATTGATCTCCCTGCTCCATGCCGGGACTTCCCACTGGCATGCCGGGGACACTCAGCCCTATAGCGCCTTCAGGTTTTTCTTCGAGGAATTGTTTAATGAATTTTGCGGGAACATGCCCCTCAAACACAAAGCCCTCTCTGGAAAGAGCCGTATGACAGGACTGGTATCTGGGCTGGATCCCTTTTAAGGCTTTAAAACCTGTGAGGTTGTCCCGATTAACCGAGATAGTTTTAAAGCCGTTAGTGTCCATGTTTGTCGCCCACAGACCACAACAACCACATGAAGCGCTCTTATATACGGTTAAAACCGGAGTGGGAGCTTGTTGAGTAGAGTTTGTAGTTTGGGCCGGACCATTAGTTGGATCGGTACAAGCTGTAATGAATATCGATACACTAATAGCAACGATCAGCATTGTAAGTGTTTTATAATAAAGCATAATATCCCCCTGGGGATCTCTGATCGGGGATAATATCGAATGCGCTAGGTTAAGGCATCTACACAGACTAGAACCAGATACAACAGAGCTTCAAAGATTGAAATAAAACATCTAACTACTTCAATACATGCTTACTGCCGAAATTGGTTCTGCGTATAAAAGTCCTCTTACCGAGTACCATAGATATAAGATCAGAGTCGATGTCGATACATCAAAAAACATAATTTGGGAGTGGAAATCTCCCGCTAAAATACAGAAAATGAATAGAAAGAACGGTCAAAATGAAGACAGTTCTATCCTGTATTAGCAGGCTATCGGAGGGCGATAGTTGTTAGTCGGATAGGGAGTTTGAATAGACAAATCGTTTGATGCAATCTGCATCGATGAAACTTTTACTGAATCTGACGGCGTTAAGTTTGTTATTAATACCATCGAGGCGCACCCATTCATTGGGCAAGTGCAGATTTGGTCACAGTCGTCACATTCACTGGATTGGCTTGAAGCGTCCATATCACCATGAGTCAATTGAGCACCACTGTCCATATCCATAAGATGGGACGATGAGGTGATCTGCATATTCATTTGGCAAGGCACGCTGGCAGCCGCAACTGCTTGACCGATAAAGGCCAACAGAACAAGCACAACAGCTAACATGTTTCTCTTACTTAGAGTCACGTCGAATACCAAATCTTAAGGTGATTAATGAATAAACTAACGCAAGCATAATCTCAACATCATGACAGTGCAAGCTTGAATAAGATGTTTGTGACACACAATGACCAGCGATACAAACCAAAACTGATACAGATAATATCAGCTTTGGTTAACGCACAACCTCATTTAATGGGGAAGAAGATTATAGATAATAGCTATGAGCCAGCCGGATATTCCTGCTAAGAACGACCATGCTATAAGCCCAAGTAATACACCTGAAAAAGATAAATTCCATCCAACGTGATCGAAATTTGCGTGAACCATATGTCCACTCATTGCCATCATTTGAGACGGAAGCAACCACACTATTATACTGCACACTATCCATAAAATGGCGAATGTGATGGCAGAGGCTAAGCCACATTTAATAGCATCAGGTTTCATCTTTTATCCCTAAAATCTAGTGTTTCTTGCTGCCAGGTAATGTTTTTGGTAGCGAGTTACGGGGAACAGGCTCATTTTCATCGTTATCTTTGAGGTTTTGATCGACGTACTTGTAATAACCCTCTTTAAATCGAGTCCACCAGCCGTGGGACAACTCGGCTCCATGAGCCTCTATATGTTCCTCGATTCCATCCAGATTACAGTGTGTCGCATCATAGGCTACATTTAACGTAGACGATTCCTCATCATAAGAGACACTATCTATACCGATAATTTGATCGATCTCATCTATGATAACTTGTTTATTTTGAGCAGTGACACCCTCTAATTTCAGATGCCTGACAACAAGATTAAC
>SDWK01000792.1 GCA_004195335.1 Shewanella sp. | reverse complement strand
ATCACGCATGGAAAAGTGCGTTGAATCCACTAAGACCCAAATGGCTAAAGTTCGTACTGGCCGTGCACACCCAAGCCTATTAGATACAATTAAAGTCTCTTATTACGGTTCAATGACGCCGCTTAAGCAAGTCGGTAATGTATCGATTGAAGATTCACGAACTCTTTCTGTCAATGTTTTCGATAGTTCGATGATCCAAGCCGTTGAAAAGGCAATTATGAGTTCAGATCTTGGACTTAATCCTATGTCTGCGGGTGCGACGATTCGTATTCCACTTCCAGCATTAACGGAAGAGCGTCGTAAAGATTTGATTAAAGTGGTACGTGCAGAAGCTGAAAATGGTCGTATTGCAGTGCGTAACGTTCGTCGTGATGCAAACTCGGAAATTAAAGCGCTTGAAAAAGAGAAAGAATGTACTGAAGATGATGTTCGTCGTACTGAAGATGAAGTTCAGAAATTCACCGATGCTAACATCAAGCAGATCGACCAAATATTGACTGCAAAAGAAGCAGAGTTGATGGAAGTCTAATCTAGGACTAAGAAACTAGAGTTCAGACGCCGTGTAGCGGTATACTACACGGCGTTTGTCTATTTAAAGGGTTGTAATAGATGTCAATCGACTCTCAATCTAGTTCAGAATTCACTCCTGAGGAGGTCGCTGAACTTGTGAAGCTGTCAACTCCCAAGCACGTTGCCATCATCATGGATGGAAACGGACGCTGGGCACAGGCACAAGGGAAGCCCAGAGTGATGGGGCACCGAGCCGGTGTAAAGGCGGTGCGTCGTGTCGTGAGTACTGCCAGAGAGATGGGAATTGACTCGCTGACACTGTTTGCCTTCTCGAGCGAAAACTGGCGCAGACCAGATAAAGAGGTCACGCTGTTGATGGAACTGTTTTTTACCGTTCTACAACGCGAGATTAAGTTACTGCATAAAAATGGTGTAAGGCTAAATATCATAGGGGATATTAGTCGGTTTCCTGATCGTTTACAGAAGCAGATTGCATCTGCTGAGGCGAAAACGGCAGAAAATTCTGACTTGATTCTTAACATAGCGGCTAATTATGGTGGGCGCTGGGATATCATGCAGGCCGCTCAAGCTTTAGCCAAAAAGGTCGAGTCTGGTGAAATGAACAGCAGTCAGTTCACCGAAGAGGCACTAAATGAACATTTATGCATGCAAAATCAAGCTGAAGTTGATTTAATGATCCGCACTGGTGGTGACTTACGTATCAGTAATTTCATTTTGTGGCAGGCAGCCTATGCAGAGTTGGTGTTTACCGATACGTTATGGCCGGACTTTGATGAAAATGCATTTAGGCAGACGGTAGCCACTTTTGCATCTCGTCAACGACGTTTTGGCTTAACTGGATGTCAGATCGAATCTATGCAGGCTCAGAAATAAATTTTAGAGGGATATTTTTTGCTAAAACAACGAATAATAACAGCAATCTGGTTAATTCCTTTGGTTTTGGGGGCTGTTTTCTTGCTTCCTACGGAATACTTTTCTTGGGCTTTGATCCCTGTATTCCTTATTGCGGCCAAGGAGTGGGGACAAATAATTGATAAACGCTGTCAAATCACGCAATGGAGTTTCACTGTCACCATAGGTGTTCTATTGGTAGGGTTGAATATTTTTGTGCCTACGGATGAGCTTTGGTTTAAAGGGCATCTTCACCCTGTCTATCTGTCAGTTATCTTAATCGGTGCAATGTGGTGGGCGATATCTTTTCTTTTAGTTATCTCATTTCCGAAAAGTTCGGCATTATGGCAAAAAAGCTCTATGTTCAAGTCAATGTTTGGCCAGTTGACGCTAATCCCATGCTTTGCTGCTTTGATTGCCTTGAAAGGCTTAAGTTCAGAGGTTGCTCCCTATTACGGTGGTACATTAGTTTTTTTGGTTATGCTCGTGGTATGGGCGACCGATTCCGGAGCATATTTTGCTGGAAAAGCATTAGGCAAGCACAAGTTGATGCCCAATGTGAGCCCGGCTAAAACCATTGAAGGCTTACTTGGTGGTTTGGCTACTAGTATGATTATTGTTTTCGGTATCATGACCGTTTCTCCCGAACAAGAGCTTGGGCTTGTGGTGGGCGTCACTCTGTTTGTAGCACTTATTTCAGCTGTCGGTGACCTCTCCGAGAGTATGTTCAAACGTGTAGCCGATATTAAAGATTCGGGTACTATTTTACCCGGGCATGGTGGGGTTCTCGATCGCATCGATAGTTTAACTGCCGCTCTGCCTGTATTTACGCTTATATATATTGCATTTTGGATGTAACCCATGCAGAGAATGGTAATTTTAGGTGCGACAGGCTCTATTGGTTCGAGTACGTTAAGTGTTATCGAAAGAAACCCTGAGGCCTACAGTGTGTATGCCTTGGTCGCGAATACTAATGTCGAAAAGATGCTCGCTTTGTGTGAGACTCATCGTCCTCAAATTGCTCATATGGTCGATACCAATGCTGCTCAGTCACTCAAGCAGAGGTTACCAGCAAGCTTGAAGGTTGAAATCACCACAGGCGAAGATCAACTGATTGATCTCGTCAGTGCGACTTGTGTAGACAGTGTGATGGCTGCAATTGTCGGTGCTGCCGGGTTATTGCCGACATTAGCGGCGATTAAAGCCGGCAAGCGTGTATTGCTTGCCAATAAAGAGTCATTAGTTATGTCTGGTCGACTCTTTATTGAGGAGATGAGGCGCTCTGGTGCTCAGGTTCTTCCTGTAGATAGTGAGCATAATGCGATTTATCAGGCTCTTCCTGAGTCTCTGCAGAACAACATAGGTTACTGTGAGCTTGAAAAAGCAGGGGTTTCTCATATTCTCCTCACAGGTTCCGGTGGTCCGTTCTTAACCTCTGAGCTCGCTTCTCTGGCCTCAATGACCCCAGCACAAGCTTGTAAACATCCGAACTGGTCGATGGGACGTAAAATTTCTGTCGATTCAGCGACCATGATGAACAAGGGATTGGAGTATATAGAGGCTCGTTGGTTGTTTAATGCGGCCGATGAGCAGCTTAAGGTGGTGATTCACCCACAGAGTGTTATTCACTCTATGGTTCAGTATTTAGATGGTTCAGTTTTAGCACAGCTGGGTAATCCCGATATGCGTACACCTATCGCTCACTGCATGGCCTACCCACAAAGAATTCACTCCGGAGTTGAACCTTTAGACTTTTTCAAAGTCGGACAGTTAAGCTTCTTAGAGCCTGATTTCAATCGTTTCCCTTGTTTAGCTTTGGCCATCGAGGCGTGTAAGCAGGGGCAAGAAGCGACAACGGTAGTCAATGCCGCTAACGAGATATCGGTTCAGGCATTTTTAGATAACAAGATTAAGTTTACCGATATTGCTAAAGTTAACGAAGCCTGCTTAAGTCAGGTTTCACCGCAGTCGTTGAGCAGCATTGAAGATATTATTAGGCTAGACCTTCAATCGCGCAGTTATGCTGCAGAATGGGTTAATAAAATTTAAATAAACTCCGAGGAAGGGAATGATCGATTTTTTATGGAACTTGGGTTCCTTTGTCATCGCTTTAGGCATGCTGATCACGGCACACGAATATGGTCACTTTTGGGTCGCCAGACGGTGTGGTGTTAAAGTCGAGCGTTTCTCTATCGGCTTTGGTAGAGCTATCTGGCGAAAAGTCGGACAAGATGGCACAGAATATGTGCTCGCCATGATTCCACTGGGTGGTTATGTAAAAATGCTCGACGAACGCGTCGAGGAAGTGCCTGATGAATTAAAAGACCAGGCGTTTAATCGCAAGAGTGTTTGGAAGCGAATTGCAATCGTGGCCGCGGGTCCCATCGCTAACTTTATTTTTGCTATTTTTGCGCTCTATTTCATGTATTTGATCGGCGTGCCGTCATTAAAGCCAGTTATCGAATCTACCCAGCTAAATACGCCAGCAGCTCAAATCCAGGTTGATGAGCCTATGCTGATCACCTCTGTTGGTGGTAATACCGTCAGAAACTGGGAAGAGGTGACATATGCTCTAGTGGGGCATATTGGTGATCCTGAGATTGATATCTCTGTATCTCCTATGAGTCGTAGCAGTGATTATTCCGACATTGATACTGCATCTAAAGGGACTCACTACACCTTAGATACTAAAGGTTGGCAGTTTGATCCTGAAAAAGAATCCCCGATAACGTCTCTGGGATTAGGAATATTTAGGCCAGAGATCACCCCGACCTTAGGCTTAGTTTCCCCCGAAGGTGCCGCAGCTGCGGCTGGAATAGAGGTTGGCGATACGTTAGTTGCACTCAACGGCGAACCTTATGGCGAGTGGGATGATTTTGTCGATACCATTAAGTCTTCACCTAACCAAGCCGTACAGGTAACCGTTAGACGAGATGGTGAGCAATTACAGTATAAAGTGATACCTCAAGCACGTGAAAATGCTCAAGGACAAATGGAGGGAGTGATTGGTGTCGCTCCAACTCAAGCACCATGGCCTGAAAATATGCGCCTGCAGCTAGAGTATGGTTTCATTGAGTCTTTCGGTGTTGCTGCAGATAAAACATGGCAACTTGTCGTCGTCAGCATTAAGATGATTGGCAAGTTGGTCACCGGTGATGTGTCGGTGAAAAATTTAAGTGGACCAATATCGATTGCACAAGGTGCAGGAAATAGTGCTAACTATGGTTTGGTTTACTTTTTAGGTTTCCTCGCATTAATCAGCGTAAACTTAGGCATTATTAATTTACTGCCTTTGCCAGTGCTTGATGGAGGACACTTGTTATATTACTTCATTGAAGTGATCACAGGCAGGCCTGTACCTGAGAAGATACAGGAAATTGGATTCAGATTTGGGGCAGCTATGCTGCTAATGTTGATGAGCATCGCGCTTTTTAACGATTTCTCCCGACTCTGAGCAAGACACACACATAACTAGAAGCACTCTATGAGATTTAATAAACTTTTTGCCTCGATGGTATTAGTCGGTGCGTCTTTATCAGGGAACGGTTGGGCAGAAACATTCCAACCTTTTGAAGTAACCGATATACAAGTGCAAGGGCTACAACGTGTAGCTCTTGGTGCCGCACTGCTGACCATTCCAGTTAAGGTCGGTGATACGGTTGATCAAGTTAAACTCCAACAAGCAATTAAGAGCTTGTACGCCTCGACTAACTTCGAACATATCGAAGTGAGTCGTGATGGCGGTGTTTTGGTGGTGACGGTCAAAGAGAGACCGACAATCAGTACCGTGACATTTGAAGGCAACAAAGATATCAAAGATGAACAGCTTCAGGAGAGTTTGGATGGCTCCGGGGTCAAGGTCGGTGAATCATTAGACCGTACCATGTTAACGGGTATCGAAAAGAGTCTTCAGGATTTCTATTATGGTGTGGGTAAATATGGGGCTAAAGTTGAAGCTCAGGTTATTAACTTGCCTCGTAATCGTGTCGAGCTAAAGTTCAATTTCACTGAAGGGTTAGCCGCAGAAATTAAACAGATCAACGTCGTCGGTAATGAAGTCTTTTCCGATGCCGAACTTATCGGCATGTTGGAACTTAAAGATTATGTCGCCTGGTGGGATCTGTTCGGTGAGCGTCGCTATCAGAAACAGAAACTCCAAGCCGATCTCGAGACCGTAAAATCGTTCTATCATAATCGTGGTTATATTCGCTTCGATGTCACCTCGACACAAGTTGCGATGACGCCTGACCGTAAGGGCCTCTATATCACAATCAACGTTGATGAGGGCGAGCAGTATAAGGTTAAAGAAGTTAACCTAACTGGTGACCTGATGGGACGTGAGAAAGTGATGAAGGGCATTCTTCCTATTAAAGAGGGGGACATGTATAACGGCGCCGATGTGACGTTTGCCGAAGAGATGTATGGCAAGTATCTGGGCCGTTTCGGTTACGCGTATCCCGAAGTTAAGACCTATCCGGAAATTAACGATGAGACTAAAGAAGTTAGCCTTAATGTTAATATTCAGCCGGGTAAACGCGTCTATGTGCGTAGTATTAACTTTGCTGGTAACCAAGTTACCAAAGATGAAGTATTGCGTCGTGAACTTCGTCAGATGGAAGGTGCCTGGTTAAACTCGGCACAGGTTGAGCAATCAAAAGCACGTCTGAACCGTTTAGGTTATTTTGAAACCGTTGATACTGAAACGGTACAAGTCCCTGGTACCGATGATCTAGTCGATATTGCGTTCAATGTAAAAGAGCAGCCATCAGGTTCATTTAATGCCGGTGTCGGTTATGGTACTGAATCAGGATTGAGTCTGCAGTTTGGTGTTCAGCAGAGTAACTTCTTAGGTACGGGCAACCAGGCTGGGATTAACCTCAATACTAACAAGTATTCAAAGAACGTGAATGTCTCCTTTACTGACCCATACTTTACCAAAGATGGTGTTAGTTTAGGTGGTAGCATCTACTGGAACGAGTTTGATGCTCATGAGGCTAACCTCGAGCGTTATAAGAACAGCTCTTATGGTATTGCGCTTAACTCAGGTTTCCCGATCAACGAAACCAATCGAGTTAACGGTGGTATTGGCTATCGCCATAATGCAATATCTGAGATCTCGGCTTATGAGCAGGCGCTGCGCTTCTATAATATCTATCGTGACGCAGACGATCCAAATGCCGATCTGGCATTCGATAACTTCGAGGCTAACTTAGGTTGGTCCCGTAGTACGCTTAACCGAGGCACGTTCCCATCGGATGGTTCATCTCAGCGCTTGAGCACTAAGATGACGGTACCGGGTTCAGATCTGCAGTATTTTAAGGCCGATTTTGATACCAGCTTCTACTTCCCAATTAATCGAAGCCACAGCTTTGTTATGTTAACTAAGGCGCGTTTCGGTTACGGTAATGGTTATGGTCAGTTTAACGATAACGACCAGATATTACCTTTCTGGGAGAACTATTACTCCGGTGGTAGTAGCTCGCTACGTGGCTTTAAGTCTAACTCTGTGGGTCCACGCTCATTCTATCTGTATCGAGGTCCTGAGTCATGTTCACCGGATCCTTCGGGTGATGGCTGTAATCTACCGGGCGATCCTAACTCAGTTACGGTCAGCGATGGTCGTTCAATCGGTGGTAATGCGATTGCAACAGCCAGTATCGAGATGATAGTGCCAACGCCATTCCTGGATGAGGCTTACACCAATTCAGTACGTACCAGCTTCTTCATCGATGCCGGTAACGTATGGGATACCGAGTTTGATTATGACTCATACCGTTATCTTCCAGCGCATGAGTTTGACAAGCTTGAAGATTATGCCGATCCGAGTCGGATCCGTGCATCTGCGGGTATGAGCGTACAGTGGCTTTCACCGATGGGACCTATGGTGTTTAGTCTAGCTTGGCCAATTAAGGAATACGAAGATGATGAAACAGAGATCTTCTCGTTCAATATTGGCAAAACTTTCTAAATTAAAACTAAATTAAATTATGAGTAATCGGCAAGTTTTGCTGAATTAAAGGAGTCTATTTTGAAAAAGATGTTTAATCGCGCGATGATGGTTTTGGTTCTTCTTGCAGCACCTATTGCGGCACAAGCCGAAAAAATTGCGGTTGTTGATATGCAAGCTGTTTTCGAGCAGTTACCACAGCGTGAAGCGGTAAGTAAAACACTTAAAACTGAGTTCGGTGATCGTGTCGCCAGCATTCAAAAGATGCAGGAAGACTTACGTGGCATGCTAGAGAAGCAGCAACGTGATGGTGCGCTTATGAGTGAGTCTCAGAAGACTGAGATGGTTCGTAAGATGGAGTCTATGAAGTCAGAGCTGCAGCTTAAGGGCAAGGCGCTTGATGAAGATATGCGTCGTCGTCAGGGTGAAGAACAGAACAAATTGTTAGTTAAAGTTCAGCAAGCGATCAACAAGATTGCTGAAGCTGAAAGCTATGACATGGTGCTTCAACGTGGTGCGGTTATCTATGTTAAGCCAACTGCAGATATCAGCAGCAAAGTTGTTGATGCACTCAGTAAAGGTTAATGGCAAAGGCTAATTATTGATGAAAAGCTACACCATAAAAGAGTTGGCTCAGAAGCTTGGCGCCGATATTCAAGGTGATGAGACACTGGTTATTACCAGTGTTGCTACCTTGGAGAATGCCGAAGCGGGCCAACTCTCTTTTTTAGCCAATTCAAAGTACCGTGCTCACCTGGAGAATACCCAGGCGAGTGCGGTGTTGATCTCGCCTAAAGAGGTCGATGGTTATTCCGGTAACGCGATTATTTTAAACGATCCTTATGTTGGTTTTGCCCGTGTATCTCAGTTATTAGATACCACGCCAAAGGCGGCAGAGGGCATTCATCCATCGGCAGTGATTCATCCAACGGCTAAGCTGGGCGAAGGCGTTGCTGTTGGTGCTAATGTGGTTATCGGTGAAAATGTTATCTTAGGTGAGAATGTCCAAGTGGGTCCCGGTTGTGTCATTGGTCAAGATAGTATCTTAGGCTCCGAGACTCGCCTTTGGGCTAATGTAACCATTTACCATAATGTCCATTTGGGACAAGATTGTATTATTCATTCGGGTGCCGTGATTGGTTCAGATGGCTTTGGTTATGCCAATGAGCGCGGTCAATGGGTTAAAATTCCACAAACGGGTGGAGTGCGCATAGGCAATCGAGTTGAGATTGGTGCGAGCACTACGGTCGACCGTGGTGCGATTGATCACACCGAGATACATGACGGTGTGATACTCGATAATCAGGTTCAAATTGCTCATAATGATGTTATCGGTGAGAATACTGCAATAGCGGGAAACTCGACCATCGCAGGCAGTACCAAGATTGGCAAGTACTGTATTATCGGCGGAAATAGCGCCGTTGCGGGTCACTTAAGTGTAGCTGATGGGACTCATATTTCCGGTGGTACCAATGTCACCAGCATCATTCGTGAGCCAGGGGTTTACACTTCGACGACAGTGGCAATGAAGAACAAATTATGGCGCCGAAATACAGTTCGTTTCAGGCAACTAGATGAGCTTTTTCAGCGTGTTAAAAAGCTAGAAAAAAGTGTACCAACAGAAGATTAACTGCCTAAAGGCGGATTAAGGAAAAATTAGTGTCAAATCAATTAAATACCATGGACATCAAAGAAATCATGAACTCTTTGCCCCATAGGTACCCATTTTTATTGATAGATCGTGTATTGGACTATACTCCGGGTGAGACGCTTCATGCGATCAAGAACGTCACTATCAATGAGCCATTCTTCCAGGGGCATTTCCCGATCCAGCCTGTTATGCCAGGTGTTTTGATATTAGAAGCCATGGCCCAAGCCACAGGCCTTTTGGCTTATAAATCGATGGAAGCTGCGACAGAAGAGTCTCTCTATTACTTCGCAGGTATAGATAAGGCAAGGTTTAAGCGTGTAGTCGAGCCTGGTGATCAACTACACTTTGAAGTTAAATTGATAAAAGAACGCCGCGGGATTGGGGTGTTTACTGGTGTAGTTAAGGTTGATGGCGAGTTAGTCTGCTCGGCAGAGATCATGTGTGCTCGTAGAGAGATTAAAAAGTGATTGATAAATTAGCGTATATTCACCCGGATGCCAAAATTGGTAACAATGTCACTATCGGTCCTTGGACTTATATTGGTGCTGATGTCGAAATTGGTGATGACTGTTGGTTGAGTTCTCACGTTGTAGTGAAGGGACCAACGGTTATCGGCAAAGGCAATAAAATATTTCAATTTGCCTCTGTGGGTGAAGATTGCCAAGATAAAAAGTATGCAGGCGAAGCGACGCGATTAATCATGGGTGATAACAATATCATTCGTGAATCGGTCACCATTCATCGTGGTACGACTCAAGACAAGGGTGAGACTCGCATAGGATCTAACAACCTGTTTATGGCTTATGTGCATATCGCTCATGACTGTGTTGTAGGTAACAATGTGATCATGTCTAACAATGCGTCTATTGCAGGCCATGTTCATGTGGGTGATTGGGCCATTTTAGGTGGCTTGACTGGTGTTCATCAGTTTGTTCATATCGGTGCTCATGCATTTACCGCAGGCTACTCACTTATCTTACAAGATGTGCCTCCCTTTGTGATGGCATCGGGCCAGCCTGGTATCCCTCGCGGTTTGAACAGTGAAGGTATGAAACGTCGTGGCTTCTCTAAAGAGAGTCAGATGGCGGTTCGCAGAGCATATAAGACTCTTTACCGTAAAGGTCACACAGTCGATGAGGCCTTAGTTGCTTTGGCTGAGGAGTCTGATGATGAGCAAGTTAAGCTATTAATCGACTTTGTTACCGGCTCCAGTCGTGGCATTATCCGCTAGCTACAAATATAAAAAGTATATCGAAGAGCCCGTAAATTTACGGGCTTTCTATTTTATATTCATCTGCAATTCAGTGGGGAATACACGCACTGAATTGACCTATGCTGATGCAGATTGGTATTAGCCTATTTTTAAACATTTAACCTAAGATCTGATCCTATGAGTGAAACAACACATCCCACTTTTGCCATGGTTGCCGGAGAACTTTCCGGAGATATTTTAGGTGCAGGTTTGATCACGGCACTTCAGAAACTGTATCCCGATGCGCGATTTGTTGGAATTGGTGGGCCTAAAATGGATGCATTAGGTTTCGAGTCTCTGTTCTCCTTTGAAGAGCTGGCAGTAATGGGGATAGTCGAAGTACTCGCTCGTCTGCCTAGATTATTAAAAGTTCGTAAAACCTTGATTGATGAGATCTGTGCAATTGAGCCCGATTGCTTTATCGGTATCGATGCCCCGGATTTTAACATTGGTTTAGAGTTAAAGTTAAAAAATCGTGGTATCAAAACGGTTCATTATGTCAGTCCATCTGTTTGGGCTTGGCGTCCTAAGCGCATCTTTAAAATAGCTAAAGCCACCAACATGGTGCTATCTCTGCTGCCATTCGAAAAAGCCTTCTACGATAAACACAATGTCCCTTGTACTTTTGTCGGACATACACTTGCTGATGATATTGAGTTAGTCAGTGACAAGTTGGCCGCAAGAGCGAGTTTGGGACTCGATCCTAGTGCAGAATATTTAGCTGTGCTGCCAGGTTCTCGTGGTGGGGAGTTAAAGCAACTTGCCGAGCCTTTCGTTAAAGCAGCGAGCATTATTAAACAGAGATACCCGGACATACGTTTTGTTACCCCATTGGTTAACTCGAAGAGACGGGCACAATTTGAAGAAGCACTGAAACTGCATGCGCCCAATCTTGAGATAATCTTAGTGGAAGGACAATCACGGGAGGTGATGGCGGCCGCTGACTGTATCTTATTAGCATCAGGTACCGCGACCTTAGAAGCCATGTTGGTTAAGCGTCCTATGGTGGTGGCATACCGTGTTAACGCCATGACATACAGCATTGCAATACGTATGATGCAGATAGATAAGTTCTCTTTGCCTAACCTGCTGGCGGGGGAAGATCTGGTCACCGAGCTTATTCAGGAAAACTGTACCCCTGAGTTAATTGCTGATTCAGTTTGCGAGCAGTTAGATAAAAATTTTGCTCCGCTTCATGACAAGTTTATGGCGTTACATAAAAAGTTAAGGCGTAACGCCAGCGAACGAGCAGCCGATGCAGTGGTTGCGTTGATTAATTCGTAATATTTAAGGTACTTGGTATTATTATGGCAGTTTTTAAAGGTATTACGCCTGAACAGATAGAGAGTCTGTGTTGTGAACAACACGCCGGAGTAGACGAAGTCGGTCGTGGTCCACTAGTGGGGAATGTGGTTACCGCTGCTGTTATCTTAGATCCCAACAATCCGATTAATGGATTGAATGATTCTAAGAAATTATCCGAAAAGAAACGTGAAATGCTCTTTGCCGAAATTCATGAAAAGGCACTGAGCATAAGCGTGGGTCACGCTACGCCTGAAGAGATAGATGAGCTTAATATTTTACATGCCACTATGCTGGCAATGCAGCGTGCTGTGGCAGGGTTAGAGATCAAACCGTTATCAGTATTAGTCGATGGTAATCGCACGCCTATTTTTTATCATGGTGAGCAAACCGATAACGCCATCGAAGCCCATGCTGTGATAAAAGGTGATGGGCTTATCGCTGCAATCAGTGCCGCGTCGATCATTGCCAAGGTCATTCGCGATAGAGAGATGGATTTGCTCGATATGGAACACCCTCAGTATGGTTTTGCTAAGCACAAAGGCTATCCAACTAAAGCACATTTCGAAGCACTTGCATTGCATGGGGTACTTCCTGAACACCGTAAGAGTTTTAGGCCAGTTAAAGAACGTATTGAGCAGAACTAGACCTCAACCTTTATCGGCTTTCATCTAATGTTGTTCCATCCACTTGCAAGCTAGCTAGGTGAGATTGACTCTGTTAATCTCTCATTACTGTCTTAAGCTATCCCCAATTTATAAGTATATAGGTACTATGTCAGATCCCAATTTTGTCCATTTACGCGTCCACAGCGATTATTCTATGTCAGATGGACTGGCAAAGGTAAAACCAATTATTGGGAAAGTTACCGAATTAGGTATGCCAGCAGTGGCATTGACAGATCAAACTAACCTGTGTGGCTTAGTTAAGTTCTATGGCGCCTGCCATGGTGCTGGCATCAAGCCGATAATTGGGGCTGATTTCTGGATGCGCGTGCCTATTTTTGGCAAAGAACTCTGCGCGATTACCGTACTGGCAATGAACAATGAAGGTTATGCTAACTTAACTTTACTCATCAGTGATGCCTACCTTAGGGGGCATATAAACGACAGAGCCGTCATCGATCAAGAGTGGTTAGCGAAATACAGTAAAGGGCTTATCTTACTCTCTGGTGGCAAACAAGGTGATATAGGTAAGGCATTACTGAAAGGAAACCAGTCTCAAGTTGAGTCCTTAGTCGAGTTTTATCAGACCCATTTTCCCGACCGATATTATCTAGAATTACTACGTACCGGGCGTCCCGATGAAGAGCGCTACCTGCATATGGCCGTTGACCTGGCTGAAACAAAAGATCTGCCTGTCGTGGCGACTAACCAAGTGGTATTCAATAAGCCTGAGCAATTCGATGCCCACGAGATCCGTGTCGCTATTTCTGATGGTTTTACCTTGGCCGATCCTCGCCGTCCGAAGAAATACAGTGCTGAGCAGTATTTCAAAACCAGCGAGCAGATGTGTGAACTATTTGAAGATATTCCCGAAGCCATTGAAAACACCGTACAGATAGCTAAGCGCTGTAATGTCACCGTCAGGCTCGGAGAGTATTTCCTCCCCAATTTCCCCACCGGTGAGCTAAGCATTGAGGACTTTTTGGTTGAGGTGTCACAGAAGGGTTTAGAGGAACGACTTGAGTTTTTGTTCCCCGACCCAGAAGTCCGAACTGAAAAACGGCCTAAGTATGATGAACGTCTCGATATAGAGCTCAAAGTGATCAACCAGATGGGATTCCCGGGTTACTTCCTTATCGTGATGGAGTTTATTCAGTGGGGTAAAGATCAAGATATTCCTATTGGCCCAGGTCGTGGTTCTGGTGCGGGCTCTTTAGTGGCGTATGCCCTTAAAATTACCGATCTCGACCCATTGGAATATGAGTTGCTGTTTGAGCGATTTCTTAACCCTGAACGTGTCTCTATGCCGGATTTCGATATCGACTTCTGTATGGATAGGCGAGATGAGGTGATTGACCATGTGGCCGAACTCTATGGCCGAGATGCGGTATCTCAAATTATTACCTTCGGTACTATGGCCGCCAAAGCGGTTATTCGAGATGTGGGCCGAGTCTTAGGCCACCCTTATGGCTTTGTTGACCGGATCTCCAAAATGGTGCCGGCAGAACCTGGAATGACCTTAGCCAAGGCGTTTGAAGTCGAGCCTGCGCTGCAGGAATCCTATGATGGTGATGAGGAGGTTAAAGATCTCATCGATATGTGCCGGATACTTGAAGGTGTGACTCGTAACGCGGGTAAACACGCCGGTGGTGTGGTGATATCGCCGACGACGATCACCGATTTTGCGCCAATTTATTGTGATGCCGAAGGCCTTAACCCGGTGACTCAGTTCGATAAGAACGACGTCGAGACCGCCGGTTTAGTTAAATTCGATTTCTTGGGGCTACGAACGCTAACGATCATCGATTGGGCATTGCAGATGGTCAATGCTAAGAAAGATAAGCTGGGCGAAGAACATGTTCGCATCGAATCCATCCCTTTAGCCGACCCGGCCTGTTTTAAGTTACTGCAGCGCTACGAGACGACGGCGGTATTCCAGCTTGAATCTCGCGGAATGAAAGATTTGATTAAGCGTCTTCAGCCCGATAGCTTCGAAGATATGATTGCACTGGTAGCCTTGTTTAGACCCGGTCCGCTTCAATCGGGCATGGTTGATAACTTTATCGAGCGTAAGCATGGTCGTGAAGCCGTCTCTTATCCCGATGCCGAATACCAGCATGACTCCCTAAAATGGGTACTAGAACCTACTTACGGCATTATTCTCTATCAAGAGCAGGTGATGCAGATTGCTCAGGTTCTAGCGGGTTACTCACTCGGTGGCGCAGATATGCTTCGTCGTGCAATGGGTAAGAAGAAACCTGAGGAGATGGCGAAACAGCGCGGTACGTTTGAACAGGGATCGATAGACAATGGTGTCGACGGTGAGCTGTCGATGAAGATCTTCGATCTGGTAGAGAAGTTTGCGGGCTACGGTTTTAACAAGTCTCACTCGGCCGCTTATGCTTTGGTTTCCTATCAAACGCTTTGGTTAAAGACCCATTACCCTGCGGAGTTTATGGCGGCGGTAATGTCAGCCGATATGGATAACACCGATAAGATAGTTATCTTGGTCGATGAGTGTGAGCGTATGGGAATGCCACTGTTACCACCAGACGTGAACAAGGGCCTGCTCAAGTTCAATGTCGATGAGGAGGGTAAAATTGTTTACGGCATTGGCGCGATAAAAGGGGTGGGTGACGGCCCGGTCGATTCCATACTTGCAGCGCGTAAAGAGGGGCCTTTTAAAGATCTATTCGATTTCTGTGCCCGTGTGGATCTGAAAAAACTCAATAAACGCATTATGGAGAAGTTAATCTGTGCTGGCGCGTTAGATTCATTAGGTCCACACCGTGCGGCTATGATGGCAACCTTGCCAGAAGCTTTACGCGCGGCGGATCAAAATGCGAAAGCGGAAGCGATTGGTCAACATGATATGTTTGGCCTGCTAAACTCCGATCCTGAGGATGTTAAGCAGCAGTTTGTTGAGTGTGCACCTTGGCCCGATAAAGTGTGGTTAGAGGGAGAGAGAGAGACGTTAGGTTTGTATCTGACGGGCCACCCGATTAATCAGTACCTGAAAGAGTTAAAGCATTACACGTCGGGTCGTCTCAAAGAGGTGCACCCTACCGAGCGGGGCAAAACGATGAAGGCGGCAGGGCTTGTGGTCGCCACCCGAGTGATGATGACAAAACGTGGCTCGAAGATGGGGCTTGTGACCTTAGATGATAAGAGTGCACGTCTTGAAGTGATGCTATTTACCGAGGCATTCGAGAAGTATAACCATCTGTTGGAAATAGACCGTATATTAATCATCGAAGGCGAGGTGAGCTTCGACGATTTTTCCGGTGGAAACCGCATGACGGCCAGAAATATCATCGATATGGGTGAAGCTCGTAGTCACTTCGCCAGCGCCGTTGAGGTCGATATAGAGGCTGAAACTATCGATCAGACCTGGCTGGATAAATTTAAACAAGCCGTTGAGCCATGGAAGAGCGGGGCGGTACCCGTCATTGTCAATTATACGCAATCTCAAGCCAAGGCTCGGTTCAGGCTCGGTGAGAATTGGCGGGTTAACCCGACTGATGAGTTGATGCTGGAACTGGAGACCTTAACGGGAGCGGGTAAGGTGAGGATTCTTTTTTAGATGAGTAACCGTACTCCAATCCCAGAATTCGATGCCAGCAAATTAATTGCTGATTGTGTCGCTAGGGCATCCATCAACTCTGGGTCTCAGTTAGTACTCGCTTACAGTGGCGGGGTCGATTCAGAAGTGTTGGCACAAGGTTTAGCCAGATTTGCTAGGCACAATCCTCAATATCGGTACCTGTTGGTGCATGTTCATCATGGGCTAAGCTCAAATGCCGATGCTTGGGTAGAGCATTGTCAGTCTCAGGCTGCTAAATATCATTTACCTATCGAAATTAAGGCGGTAAAGGTAAGAATGGGTCCCAGGCTCAGTATTGAAGCTCAGGCCCGCAGTGCTCGCTATGAGGCGATTACTTCATTGATGGCAGCGGGTGATGCGCTGTTAACCGCCCATCACTTAGATGATCAATTAGAGACCGTTTTGCTTGCACTCAAACGAGGGTTGGGGCCAAAGGGCTTGTCGGCCATGGGAGAAATTCAAGCATTTGATAAAAATAAACAATTGCTTAGGCCGCTATTGTCTATTAGCCGCGAACAGATAGAGGCGCTGGCCGCCAGTGAGGCGATATCTCATATTGAAGATGAGAGTAATCAAGACAGTAAGTTCGATCGTAATTTTTTGCGTCTGGAGATCATCCCTAAACTTAAGGCCCGCTGGAGCTCAATTGCGGTGACTGCGAGTCGAAGTGCCGCCTTATGTGCGCAGCAGCAGGCGGTGATCGACGAAGAGGTTAGTAAACGTTTACCCTCATATATTGTGCCCGTCAGTCAGGGAAATAGGTCTGCTTTGGAGCTCTCAAGCTTAAGTGAGCAAGGTGTCAATTGGCAACTCTTGCTGCTCAGAGGCTATATCGAATATCTTGGCTTTGCGCCATTATCACAAGTTCAACTTGAGCAGGTGTTAAATCAGTTACTCGATGCCAGGCTCGATGCTAAGGTCGAGCTCAGATTAGGTGATACCCTTGTCAGGCGCTTCAGAGGACGGGCTTATCTCTGCTCTGTTGAAGCTGAACACGCCGAGCGAATAAAAGCATCGGTACTCGAATGGGATTTAACCTCCTTGCTATCTCCCTATTGTGCTGAGATAGAGGGTGTCGTTCAAATAGAGAATAGTGAAGCTGAGCTGTTCTTATTGCTTTCAGAAAACAGAACGCTACAGGTCAGTAAGTTAACGCAACTCGAAAGGGTTCGTTTACCGCAAATTGATGAGGCAGTCACGGTTCGTTTCGCTGTTGCGGGTAGTACGCGTTGTTCTCCCCATAACAGGCAGAAGGGACGAGAGCTTAAGAAGTTATGGCAGGAGTATGGTATTCCACCTTGGGAGCGAGAGAAGGTACCGCTTATCTTTTACAATAGTGTGTTGGTTTGCGCCGTCGGTTATTGGATTGAGAAGGCATTTCTGTGCCTAGATTCGAGTATGGGTTTACAGTTTAATGTGGTAGCTCATAACCTGGATAAGTCATAAGTCATAAGTCATAAGTTTGACTCGATTTTTCATCGCAGCAATAGCCGTGTATATATTAATTTGTCAGTGAGGGGCGGATCTTGCTTGGCTAGTGTCAAAGCGGGGGCGGAATACCAGTCCAGAAAGGTTATTCCAGAAAGCTCATTTTAGAAAGTCATGCGTACAAATAAAGTCCTCAATACTCTCTCAGAATAATATTCCTCTGGTCAAGTCTGAGCACGATGCTAGGGTACTATGCTATAAATATTAGGTTCAGAGCTCGATAGTCTTCTTACTCTCCATCAATCCTGAAACATTGTCGTCCAGCGGCCTTGGCTCGATACAGTGCCCTGTCGGCTCGTTCATACAGTGCCGATGGAACTTCACCACTTACCCATTGAGATACGCCTAAGCTGGTTTGAATCTCATGTTTTTCAAACAAGGGCAGCGATGACATCGAAGCTAATATCCGTTCACACAAGATGCCGGCGGCTTGTTTATCTCCGCGTACGATGACGACAAATTCATCTCCACCAATACGAAATGCCTGATCGGTATTGCGGATCACGCCATTTAATAATTGGCCAAACTCAGACAGTACGTCATCACCAAATTGGTGGCCATAGCGGTCGTTAAGCTGCTTGAAGTTATCTAAGTCAAGCACAACTAATGAGAGGTCGTTACTATAGCGCTGGGCTGTTGCAACCGCTTTTTTAAGACTCTCGATATAGTAATGACGATTTCCTAATTTAGTGAGCGAGTCGTACATGGCCTGCTGAGACATCTCATGAAATCGGGTCGCATTAAACAGTGGCAAGAGCACAAGCGTCTGCAGTAACTGTAATCGCTGTGCTTGTGATGGAGTTAACGGAGACTTCAAGCTATATTGGAGGGCAGCCGTTTCACCGGAGCACACCAGTTGTTGCTTAATAACTAGCCCCTGACGTCTTCCCCAACTAAACTGATAATGTTTGTAGTCGAGTTTTACACCGTGCATAGGCAAGTGTTGTCCCATGACTTTGCCGAAGCAGGCAAAAACTGTCCTAGGATCTAAACTTTCATGTAATTGCTGAATAATTTCCACTAAATCGAGCTCAGCATTATCAACACCATATGATTTAGGGTGATACTGATACTCTTCGGGATAAAACTCTGTCGCTAGGCCAAAGTCCATAATTAGTACTCCATCAATGCCGGACTCGCTGAGGTTAAGTAACCTCTCTATTGAATGTTTACTAGCAATTAGTATGCCTATTATATTGTTAATTAAATTTGTCTTTATTTGTCATTGAGTTAATCTTTCTATTGTAAGTACAAAATTGACGTGTCAGTTATTTGACTTGGAGCCAAAATTTAAATGGAACACAGTTTTCTTATCCAAATCCTTTTGATGCTTGTGGTAGCAATTATCTCAATTGCCCTGTTAAGACGGGCTGGACTGCCTGCTATCTTGGCCTACCTACTCACAGGCGTTATCAGTGGTCCTTCCGGCTTTAACTGGTTTAGTCAACATCAGATGCAATCAGTTGCCGAGCTCGGCGTTGTGTTACTCATGTTCAGCCTGGGGTTGGAGTTTTCTCTTCCCAGGCTTTGGGCAATGAGGCGAACCGTATTTGGTCTGGGGAGCGCACAGGTGGTTGTCACAGCGGCACTGGCGACGGGCATCTCATTTCTGGGGTCATTAACCTTAGTAGAATCTGTAGTGGTAGGTTCGGCTATCGCACTCTCCTCTACGGCAATCGTGCTTAAGTTACTTAACGAGCAAGGCTGGTTAAGAAGGAGGCACGGTGAACTTTCTGTCAGTGTCCTGTTATTTCAAGATCTTGCCGTTGTCCCTCTATTGATCCTACTGCCATTGTTGGCTTCTGGGGGTGAGATGTTGACGGTGAAAAGCATAGGTTATGCCATGATTGAAGGTGTGTTAGCCTTCGTAGCCTTGATGGCTTTTGGTAAGTGGGGCTTGCCCAGATTATTCGATGAAGTTGCCCGTTCACGGTCCAATGAGCTATTTATGCTCACTACACTGGTGGTGGCACTGTTAACCGGCGTCTTGACTCAATGGTTAGGTTTATCTATGGCTCTTGGCGCATTCATGGCGGGAATGCTGTTGGGTGAAAGCCAGTATAAGCGTCAGCTTGAGGCCGATATCAGACCGTTTCGGGATCTATTGATGGGATTGTTTTTTATCTCTATCGGTATGTTACTCGACTTTACGCTGGTTTTGCAGTTCTGGTGGCAGATCTTAGTCTTGTTGGTGGCGGTGATTTTAGGCAAATCCTTGGTTATCTTCGCTTTGTTAAGGGCCGCTCGTGAATCATTCAGAACCTCAGTTTCGACGGCCTTGAGCCTGGCACAGGTAGGCGAGTTTAGTTTTGTTGTATTGGCGTTAGCGGTTAATTATCGGCTTCTTGATATTGCCTTGAGTACTAAACTGGTGATGGTGGCGGTGCTCTCTATGGCTGTAGCCCCCTGGTTAGTCAGGCATAGCGTCGATATTGCCCGTTATTTACAGGGTGTTCGACCTCAAGAGGAAAACTTCTCCGCCATTGAGCCCAGTATTGAAAGCATAAATAAAAATGAAAAGGACTTGGTATTAATCTTAGGTTACGGCCGTGTAGGACAAACTATCGCCCGATTCATGAAAATCGAGGCCGTGCCATTCTTGGTGTTAGACTTAGATCCCACTCGCGTATCGGAAGCGAGAAAAGCGGGTGAGCCCGTTTACTTTGGTGATGTCTGTAAGCGTAGCATTCTTAAGCAAGCCAAAATCCGCGAGGCTAAAATGATCGTTTTGACTTTCAGTAATAGTCGTATTCTCGAGGAAGTGCTGCCTCTATGTCGTCAATTGGCCCCTGATTCAAAAATATTAGTGAGAACCCGTGATGATACCGGGATGCAGGAGCTTGAGGAGGCCGGAGCCAGTCAGGTTATTCCCGAAAGTCTGGAGGGCAGTTTAATGTTGGTTTCTCAGGTTTTGTATCAGTGCGGCGTTCCACTGACGAGAATTTTAAAGCGACTGGAACACGAACGACGTAATCATTACCAGTATCTTCATGGTTTCTTTTCCGGAGCCGAAACCGATTTCACTCTCGAGCACCTGCACGCCGTAGCGCTTCCCAAAGGAGCCAATGCCGTAGGCTTGACCTTGGCCGAGATTCCCTGGGAGAAACTCAGAGTCGAGATAAGGGCGGTTAGGCGTTCAGGTTCTGAGGTTGAAAGCCCTGAGTTAGATTGGAATATTCGCCCGGGTGATATATTGATCATTCTTGGTAAGCCTCGCCGAATAGAGAAAGCAGAACACTTTTTGTTGCAAGGCTAGGGAGCAAGGTTGTTACAAGGCTAGGGAGCAAGGATGGGTATGTTGCACAATTTGATGTTGATATTACTGGCTCCCTTGTTGGTGTTGGTATTGTAGGAGCAATATGTTCCTTGAGTCACATTCAAATTAGCGGATGTGGCGGGTGGCTGGAATGCATGAGACGTAGAGAAGAGTGAAGACAGAACATTGTTTATTGCGAGACTAAAAATCAAGGATGGGTATGTTTCACTATTTGATGTTGATATTACTGGCGCCCCTATTGGTATTACAGGGGCGATACGTTCGCCGAGTTACCCCTCTGTTACCGGAGGCCGCTGGTGGCCGGGATGGCACTCTTGGGGAGGGTAAGCGATTGAGAGTGCTTGTGGTAGGAGATTCGGCGGCCGCCGGAGTCGGTGTCGAAACTCAATCTCAGGCTTTGTCCGGTTGTCTTACTCGTGAGCTTGCCAGACAGTATCGGGTGGACTGGTTGCTTGTCGCCCAGTCCGGCAATAAAACGGAGGATCTAATCCAAACGCTGAAGCTGTTGGACCCTTGTGAGTTCGATGCGGTGTTAATCTCTTTAGGGGTCAACGATGTGCTCAGTCCGTTACGGGTGAGCCGCTGGATAGAGCAACAAAGCATATTGATCAAACTGCTAAAGACGCAATTTGCCGTGAAGCACATTTTACTCACCCGTGTACCTCCTATGAATCAATTCCCGGCCTTGCCACAGCCGCTGAGATGGTGTTTAGGTCAAAGGGCTAAGGCGTTCAACACCCGGCTTGCAATGTTAAGCCTAGGTGATGATGACTGCGAGCTGGTCAATATTGAACAGACCTTGGAGAGGGAAGATATGGCTGCGGATGGTTTTCATCCCGGAGGCAAGATATATCAGGTGTGGGGGGAGAGCGCCGCAAATTTGATCGCCCAGCGCGCCGATCTATAGCTCATCGAAGTTTTTCAGATCCGTTGCAGCTATCGGTTCACAACCGCAATCCATCGAGCTATTTATTCTTAGCTATTTATCTATCTCAAAAAAGTCCCGAATCTCATCAATCTGACACATGGCATCTTGATAGCCTAAATCGATTAGCGCACTGCAGTAAGCCTTTTCGAAAAGCAGGTAAGAGACGATACTCGAATCTGTCTGTTGCTTAATCCCTAAGGGTCTGAGCATAGACTTAACCGCAAAGGGCATCTCATGATAATACTGAGAAGCCAACTGACTGAGATCTTCACTGGGTTTAATGACTAAGGTTTCAATATTCGTCAGCGGGAGATTTTTACAATCCTCTTTTGGGATGAGGGAGAGGGTGTTGTTGATCCGTTCGAGCCGCTCGAGATCGCTGTTAAGCGTGTCAGAAAAGATAGTATCGAGTAGGTGACCCGTAATCGTCGCTGTTTTGGGGTGATGCTCTAACTCTTGGGGCAACTGTTTATGAGGACTCTCCAAGTTGATCACCATGATTTTTTTGGCCCCTAAGTGAATAGGGCTGCTCAAGGGCGCAAGTTGGTGCACCGATCCGTCACCATAATAGCCTTGATTAAGCTTAATTGAAGGGAATATGAGAGGGATGGCACTGCTTGCCAGCAGGTGTTCGGTATTAAGCTGAGTGCGTTGACCGCTTCGTCTATCCCTGTGCCATTCTTGGATATCTCGGCTGGCTTGAAAAAAAGTGACAGACCGCGAGGTGTTATAGCAGGAAGTATCTATGCTTAGGGCATTAAGTGCACCGCTGGCAATATTTCTGTCTATTCGAACAAAATTGATCAGCTGATTGAGCTGTACTCGCAAGGGGTCGTTATTAAACAAGCTGCCAGCATTGGTGTTGACTCTATCCTCCTGAATACTCATCAATAACATCTTGCCTAAATGCCCGAGTATCCCGGTGATAGATGAACTGTAAATTTTTTCGGTATTGAAATTCCGCCATACCCATTCCAGTTTACGCACGCCTAAATGAAAACAGGAGGCATGGGTCGCTATCGAGGTTCCATTGATGGCACCCGCTGACGTACCACAGATGATTTTGAATGGAATGCCATGATTTCTGGGGTAGCACTGCACTATGGCTTTGAGCACACCAACTTGGTAGGCCGCACGTGCACCACCACCGCCAAGAACTAATGCTGTTTTATCAGGCAAAGCAATCTCCTAAAGCTTAACGCGTTGTGTTGAAAGATATAGGAACACTTAATTCAGAATATGTGAGACTTTGTTAATGTACAAGTGGCAGTGGAATAATTATCCATTTTTCAGATAATTGGGGGGCCTAACTATCAGGTTTTTGCCACTAACATTGTTAATGTTTTGATTCGGAACTGACTCAATCGTCTCCATTCGATACTCAGGACCTAGTTAATAAGTCTATAGTTGTCATCATTAAATTTTTGTTACTGCATGTGCTGCACGGCTAAGTGTATGTAGTTAAGTGGTTTTATTTTATTTTGTTACGAACGTCATCCCATGGTTAGCTCGGTTGTTATTCTCAGGGTTTCCGTTAGAATTAATACCGCTCATTAACGAGGAGTTAACAATGTTGCAGCCACTAAAAATAATAATAGCTGATGACCACCCACTGTTTCGTCAAGCTTTAATCAATATACTCACGCCTAATTTCGACAATGTAAGTCTCTTTGAGGCTGAAACCATTTCGGAGTTAGATAAGCTATTATCCGAGCATGACGATGCGGATCTATTACTGCTCGATTTGAATATTCCTAAAGCCCATGGGTTTAATACCTTAATCAGTATCCGAAATTGCTTCCCTAAGATGGGGATTATCGTGATCTCGGGTCAGGAAGATAAAGTGACAGTGTCTAAGAGTATGTCTTTTGGCGCCGTGGGATTCATTCCCAAGTCGACTTCGGCAGCTATGATGTTAGAGGCGATACAGGGTGTGCTCGCCGGTAAGCTTTGGCTACCCGAAGGTTGCAGCAACGTTGAAGCGGTAGTAGCCGATAGTATGAGCAGTAAGATTATGAGTCTATCTCCGCGACAGCATCGTATTTTAATGATGTTTGCCGATGGGATGTTAAATAAACAAATTGCTTACGATCTCGGGCTCTCTGAAGCCACCATTAAGGCTCACGCCAGTGCGATATTTTTAAAGTTAGGCGTGCATACCCGCACTCAGGCCGTCATCGCCATGAGTCATCTTCAATTGGATAAAACCACTTTTTCACTCGAATCGCAGTAGCTCTTTCGTAAGCTTTGAGCCAATAACGCACTCATTAATGCCCGCAATGCGATAGGCTTAATGATTTTTCTAAGGTAGCCATAACCCATCGCTTTAGCCTGCAGAACAACCGCTTCATCTATGGTCGCCGTGATCAAAATACCGGGTAAAGGCAGGTCTGATAACCCTTGTAACTCAGCCATCAAGGCGAGTCCGTCGAGACTATTATCGAGCTGATAGTCCACTAACATAATATCGATCTTTGAAGCGTGCTCTTTAAATTTCAGCCTGGCCTGCTGCACTGAACTTGCACCGTAGACCTTACATTTCCAGCCTCTAAGCAACTCGGTCATGCCAGATAGCACATTAGGGTCATTGTCGATACACAGCACATTGACGCCATGCAGAGTTAAGATGTCGGTTTCACGCTTCTCTATTGGGGCTGCAATTGGCACCACAATATCTAAGGTGAGGCTAAAGATACTGCCACGCCCCACAGATGATGATAGGGTCAGTTGTTGCTTCAATAGTGAAGCCAGTCCTTGAGCGATATTCAGGCCCAGACCTAGCCCGTTGACTCCCTGATGGCCGGAGGGTTGCAGCCGGGTAAATTGTTCAAATATCACCGCTTGTTTATCCAAGGGGATCCCCGGTCCATTATCTACCACTTGAATCTTGAGCTGCGTTCCATGTCGGCGGCAACCGAGAAGAATTTTGCCTTCACCGGCATACCTGAACGCATTACTTATCAAGTTTTGCAAAATTCGTCTTAACATTACCTTGTCGCTTGAGACCCAGAGCCCGGTATCGATATGATGAAACTCCACCTTCGCGTTTGCAGATATTGCGCTGTATTCATCGACGATGGAGTCTAAAATTTCCTGCAGCGCAAAAGATTCAATTTCTGGAACGAGGGTGCCACTCTCGATGCGTGAAATTTCATTGAGATCGAGCAGTAATTCATTGGCCACTTTGAGGGAGTTGTCGATGTAGCCTATCTGCTGTTTCTGTTTTCTGGACAGCTGACTACTTTGAACAAACGCCGAGGAGAATAAACGGGCCGCAGACAAAGGTTGCAGCAGGTCGTGGCTACAGGCCTTTAAGTATTGACTCTTTTTCTGATGGGCTTGCTCCACTTTTTGAATGGCATCGGCAAGCTCAGTATTGGTTTGTTCCAGTGTTAGGTTCGCCTGTTCCAGTTTTTTGGTGCGCTCATAGACCCGGGCCTCGAGATCCAAGTTTTTCTCTTTCAGTAACTTTTCGGCTTTCCGATACATAGTGATATCTGAGAAAATCATCACAAATCCGCCATCGGGAATGGGATTGCCTTCAATACGGATGGTCTTTCCGTCACGCTGGACTCGCTCGGTACTATGGCGGCTACCCTGACGTAAAAATGCCAGGCGTCGTTCGACTTTCTGTTCGATATTTTTATTGAACTTTCCTGCCTGACTCAGATTGTATTGGATGAGCTGCTTCACCGGACAGCCGATATAGATGAGGTCATCCGGATAGTCGAACAGCTCCAGATAGTGCTTATTCCAGGCAACCAACTTCAAGTCACTGTCTATTACCGATATGCCTTCACTGGCGTTTTCGATGGCGCTGTGAAGTACCGAACGGCTGAACTCCATTCGATGACTCGAGGCATCTTCGACAAACTGTGCCACCTCGTTGATGGCGATGTCTCGGCCATTGAGGGCACAGGAGATCACTAGGCGGGCCGAGGCCGAGCCCATTACACTTGCGAGCATATTTTCGGTATAGAAAAACAGTGCCTGATTATGGGTGTTTTTGTCTGACTGGAGTGATTCTTGCTGAATGAAAAAATCCCTGAACCCCTGCTGGGCTCGTTCTTCCCCTACGAAACGAGCGACGAGTAGCTCCAGATCCTTAGGTTTTATGTTCTTTTGGATCCCTGAGGGTAAATTATCAATATCAGGCCTCAGAATAAAGTGCTCGCTCTGCATCTGCTCATGCACGCTTTGGCGCGTGAGCAGTGACACTAGCCATAACATGAGAATGTTAACCAGCAGGCCTATCAGGGTGGCCATGGTGGTCATCGAGTATTCGCTGCCAGCCAGTGGATGAGGGTAAAAGCCCAGTTGAGGGAGCATATTGAGTACAAGCCAGAGAATGAACCCACTGGAGATCCCTAAGATGGCACCGACCAGCGTCACCCTTCGCCATAAAAACGCAGCAAACAGGGTCGGCCCTATTTGGGCTATGGCACCAAATGCGACTTCGCCTAAAGAGGCCAGAGTGTCAGGTGGTGCCAGTAAAAACATGCCGTAACTTAAGAAGATGACCAGCAATACTAGGCCCTTGCGGATACTCAGCAGGTGCGAGCGAAAGCGGTGAAAGTGGGTACTTTGAATATTGCTAAATTTAAACAGGGTGGGGAATACGACTTCATTACTCAGCATGGTACTCAAGGCAATAGTGGAGATGATAACCATGGAGCTTGCAGCTGAAATGGCCCCCAGAAAGCTGAATAGCCCCAGCCAGGCCTGACCATTGAAGGCCGGAAGAAATAGCACATAGGCATCACTCTTGAGTGAGTCGCCATAAAGCAGATTACCGGCTTGTCCCAGAGGGGTAGCAAAAAATGCGAACACTAATATGTAGACGGGAAAGGTCCAGCGGCTCCATATGGCATGTTTTTGCTCTTTCAGCTCGACGACGAGCACCTGAAATTGGCGAGGCAAACAGAGAAATGCGGAGAGTACGATAAAGAGTAATCCAAACATAGAGACCAGATTCGGATAATTAAACTCGGTGGATGTAGGTAAGCTCTCATTCGCTAAGTTCCAAATTTGCAGTGGCGAGTCGAACAGAAAAAATGAAACAAATATGCCGACTGTTAGATAGGCGATCAGCTTGACGAAGGACTCAAAGGCGATGGCTAGCATCATTCCCGGGTGGCGCTCGGTAACGTCGATGCTTCTGACACCGAAGATGATGGTAAAGCCAGCCAAAATAATACTCACCACGCCGCCTAGCTGCCATGATGACATCAGGTGGTCTTGGCGCAAAATCTCATAGGAGTTAACGATAGCTTTCAGTTGCAGGGCAATGTAGGGCAAGGTGCCAAACAGCGCAACTAAGGTCACGATGAAGGCCAGCAGTTGTGATTTTCCAAATCGGGCGGCGAGCAGATCGGCGATAGAGGTGATGTTAAGCTTGAGGCTGACCCGTACGAGTCTTTGAATAAACGGCCAGGCAAAAATAAACAAGAGTATGGGAGCAATATACACAGGCAGATATGAAAATGAGTTGCTGGCAGCCTGTCCTGCGGTCCCCAGAAATCCCCATGAAGTGCAGTAGACGCCCAGTGAGAGCGCGTAAATAACCGTGTGCTGTCGATTGGCGAGTCTGTCTTGGTATTTATCACCGAGGAAAGCCATCAGAAAGAGTAAGCCGATATAACTGATACTGATAGTGACTAAAAGCCAGTTGGGAAACATACGCTTCAATGAACCTTATTATGAGTTTTTGTCCATCGCTTCTAGGAAGTCAAAAAACCTGTTTGTTATAAAATTTAACATATCATATTTCCGCGCCTATTTATCTTTAATTACTATCGACTTAAGTCTTAGTCCCTTTGTCTTGCGACTTATGGATTAAGACTGCTGCATTAATACCTATTCCCAATTGAGCTAATGCCGAGATTTCTTCATCTTGGCTACAGACATTAAAGGGGATAGAAGATGCTAGTTTCTAAAATTAAAAAAATCGCGATAGCGTGTTCCATGTGTGTGTGTGCCAGTTCTGCCATGGCGGGATACGATTTTGAAGTGGGTGAAGATGGCAAGATTAGTTTTGGTGGTTACATCAAGGTTGATGCACGTTACGTCAGTGGCGATGTCGCCTATCGGGATTTTTGGATAGGTACAGGTACACCGCTTTCTGAGGACGCGTCGCAGTTCAGAATCTTTGCCAACGAGTCACGATTTAATAC
>SDWK01000264.1 GCA_004195335.1 Shewanella sp. | reverse complement strand
AATAGTGCCTTTATAAGCGTTCTAAGGCTAGTTGCCATAGTTGGTGTACTGTGTCGCTATCACCTTGCCTGTGTAGTTTAGGCTATCTGTGCAAGGGCATTTGATACACTCATGATAACACCCTCCTTTCATCACTGATTAACAGAGCTCACCACATCCCAAAGCCTCTATCACTCAGCCCTTTTTAATTTGGTATGATCCTAACCCCAAACGTAAATCACAGATAAAAGTCATTGTAATCACGGCTAAATTGGCATTAGATAAAGCATTCTGGTTAAACAGTGAACTGATTTCCCAATTCAAGCGAGATCTATTAATGAAAAATATTATTTGCGATATCGACGGCGTTTTACTGCACAACAACCAACTGATCCCCGGTAGTGATAAGTTCATCCATCGCGTTTTGGAGCAAGGTAACCCCTTGGTCATCCTGACCAATTACCCAGTGCAAACCGGTAAAGATCTGCAAAACAGGCTCGGTGCTGCGGGCCTCAATGTCCCCGAAGAGTGTTTCTATACCTCGGCGATGGCCACGGCCGACTTCCTCAAGCATCAAACGGGCAATAAAGCCTTCGTTATCGGTGAAGGTGCCCTCACCCACGAGCTCTATAAAGCAGGTTTTACCATTACAGATATCAACCCCGACTTTGTCATCGTCGGCGAAACTCGTTCATACAACTGGGAGATGATCCATAAGGCGGCGCGCTTCGTCGTCGAAGGTGCCCGCTTTATTGCAACCAACCCTGATACCCATGGCCCTTCTTTTAGCCCGGCTTGCGGAGCCCTGTGTGCGCCCATCGAGCGCATCAGTGGTCGTATGCCGTTTTATATTGGTAAACCCAGTTCCTGGATAATCCGTTCTGCCTTAAACCATATCGACGGCCACTCGGAAAATACCATTATTATTGGTGACAATATGAAGACCGATATTTTAGCGGGTTTTCAGGCAGGCCTTGAAACGGTACTGGTCACCAGTGGCGTGAGCCAGCTCAAAGATATCGAACTGGAGCCATTCAGGCCCAACCACATCTTTAGCTGTGCTGGCGATATCGACATTGTTTAAACCCTATTGGTTTAAAGCCTATTTGTTTAAAGCCTATTTGTTTAAAGCCTAAGGGCTTAAAAGTGATGAGTGTAGAGGCTATCAGTGTAGAGCCAGCCTCACCTGACGGTAACGCTCTTTCGGTGATGCAACACAAGGTAACATTTTTATCCTATAGCCCTCTTGTCAAAGCGGGCTATTTTCATTCATGATGTCCGCCGACAACTTTAATAAGTCGTTCCAAGTCAGAATAACAATAATAATAGGACAAATAATGCGATTACTGCTTCCGCTGTCGCTGCTTGCATTGCTCAGTGCATGTAGCCAAAACCCCAGCCAATCTCAAAAAATATCACCAGAAACTGACCCGCTACTCGAATCGATAAAAATAACTCAGGTCAGCTTCGATGAAACCCAATTTAGAGAAGACATTAAAACCCTCTCCTCCGATGGATTTGAAGGACGTGCCCCAACTACCCGTGGCGAGAAGCTCACACTGGATTACTTGACCCGAGCCTTTAAGGCGATGGGGTTAAATGGTGCCAATAACGGTGATTATCTGCAAGCGGTCCCTATGGTCAGTTATACCGCAGCGGAAGATCAAAAAACCAGCCTCGCCGGACTGCCACTCAAATACCGTGAAGATATTGTACTGGGTAGCCGCCATGATAACGGCGGTGTCGATATAAAAGATGCCCCTCTGGTGTTTGTCGGTTATGGCATCTCGGCCCCAGAATATGACTGGAATGACTATCAAGGTATCGACATGACAGGCAAGATTGCCGTCATGCTGGTTAACGACCCAGGCTTTGCCAGACCCGATTCAGGCCTGTTTAACGGCAAGGCGATGACCTATTACGGCAGATGGGACTACAAGTATCTGGAAGCCAGCAGACAAGGCGCCTTGGGTGCCATCATCATTCATGACACGGCTCCGGCATCCTACCCTTGGTCTGTGGTTGTAAACAGCTGGACCGGTGCACAGCAAGATCTTGTGCACAGTAAGGAGCAACAGGCTGAGCGGGTTAAGGTTGAAGGCTGGATAACCCTTGACGCGGCAACTCAACTGTTCGATAAATCTGGCATCTCTTTAAAAAATCTCAGTGATCGTGCGGCAAACAGTCCAATCAACCTGCCACTGAAGCAGAGCGCCGACATTCAATTTGCCAATACTGCAGAGTATGCCAACAGCTACAATGTGGTTGCGACTCTCCCCGGCGCGAAGGCCGCAGATGAACATATTTTGTTTACTGCTCACTGGGATCATATCGGTGTAGATGAGAGTAAAGGTGAGGATAAAATCTATAATGGCGCCTTAGATAATGCCTCCGGTACCGCAGGGATTTTGGCCATCGCCCGCCAGTTTGCTCAACAAGCCAAGCTAGGGGAACCCTCGGAACGTTCGCTCACTTTCATTGCAACAACGGGTGAGGAACAGGGCTTACTCGGCTCTCGATATTACGCCGCAAATCCTATCTACCCTATCGAGAAATCGGTGGCCGTGTTTAATCTCGATAGCACCAACATTTATGGCAGAACCCGTGATTATACAATTGTTGGCAAAGGAAAATCAGAGTTAGAGCAATACCTTATCCAAGCGCTGGAGCCTCTGAATAGAGTAGCAACCTCAGAGAAACGCCCTGAATCGGGTGGTTTTTTCCGCTCAGATCATTTCAGCTTTGCACAAAAAGGCATACCTGCGGTATTTGCCGGTGGAGGCAGTCAGCCTGTAGACGAGTCCACCAGAGAGTATAAAGCCAGAATGAAACAGATAATGAAGGGGTGTTACCACAACACTTGTGATGAATACCGTGATGACTGGGATCTGAGCGGGGCCCTCGAGGATATCGGCGTCTATTATCATGCCGCCCATTCACTCGCCAACAATTCTGATTGGCCCGGTTATTATCAGGGAACCGAGTTTCACTCTTTACGCGCGGCCAAATCTGCTGAGAACGAAGTGACGGTAAAATTAGAAGATTGATTGTCTGCTTATCTCAGGCCGGGACAATCTAGTCCTAAAACAAGGCAGCTCAATTGAGCTGCCTTTTTATCCTGTTAAGTCTTCCCTGACCTGCTTTTCTACCGACCTTCACAGCCAACACAAATATCAACAAAGCAACTCTGCGATTCAAATCTGCCAAAGCGCTGCATCTTTTACATCTGCTGCCCCCAGCGCAAACAAATAGTTCAACTTTTAGTCGATTATGGATAGGCAACGCACTAAATACCTGTTTTTCGCTATTATTCAAACAATACTATTTTC
>SDWK01000257.1 GCA_004195335.1 Shewanella sp. | reverse complement strand
GATGAGATTATTTCACCTTTTTAATAGATTAAGACAGGCTAACAAATTGTTAAACAAAGAAAACATATCACTCAGCATTAATATCGAACAACATCAAAGTGATTTACCTTATATTTACATTTATTGATCCCGATCAAGAAAGTAAATGATAATGGTTTGCATTATCGTACTCAATTGTTAGAATCCTTCCAAATTAAATAACCCTTAAATAACAACAGGGCACAAATGATGATGAAGAAGACACTGATAGCAACAGCACTCGTTGGCCTTTTCGCCAGCCAAACTGCATTTGCATCTGAAGAGACTCAAGAGCTACGTAAAGTAATCGAACAACAACAGAAAGTACTGCAAGATCTCGAACGTCGTCTCGAAGCCACTGAAACTCGCGTCGAGAGAACAGCCGATGTAGTTGAAGAGGTTGCTGGTTCTAAGAGTGCTACGACTATCGGTGGTTATGGTGAGCTTCACTACAACAATATTACCGATAACAAGTCTGGCAATGATAAGAAGTCAATCGACTTCCATCGCTTTGTATTGTTCATCGGTCATGAGTTCAGCGAAAAAACACGCTTCTTCTCTGAGCTTGAAGTTGAACACTCAATTTCCGGTGATGGTCAGCCAGGTGAAGTAGAACTTGAGCAAGCCTACATCGAACATGACTTCAGCGAGATGCTAACCGCTAAAGCCGGTCTGTTCCTGATGCCTGTCGGTATCATCAACGAAACTCACGAGCCACCAGCATTCTATGGTGTTGAGCGTAACCCTGTTGAGAAAAATATTCTTCCAGCAACTTGGTGGGAAGCCGGTGCAGCACTTAATGTTAAAGCCGCTCCAGGCCTTGCATTCGATGGTGCTATCACTTCTGGTCTGAAAGTCGACGAATCTTACAAGATCCGTAACGGTCGTCAAAAGGTCGCTAAGGCCGATGCTTCAGATCTTGCTTATACCGCTCGTGTTAAATACACCGGCCTTCCAGGTTTAGAGTTGGCAGCTACGGCTCAGTATCAATCAGATGTGACTCAAAGTGCCGGTGATGTTGATACTGCCTCTGCAACGCTATTGACTGCACACGCTATCTACAGCATTCAAGGCTTCACAGTTAAAGCCCTTTATGCACAGTGGGATATCGACGGTAAAGAGGCTGAAGCCTTAGGTCGTGATGAGCAAAACGGTTGGTACATCGAGCCATCATACCGCTTCAACGAAAGCTTTGGTCTGTTTGCTCGCTACAACGAGTACGATAATAACGCCGGTAACAGCGACGACACTACAATAGAGCAAACCAACGTAGGTATTAACTACTGGTTGCATGAGAACGTCGTATTCAAGGCTGACTACGAAAAAGTTGGCGGCGCTAAAGATTCAGATGGTTTCAACCTAGGTGTTGGCTACCAGTTCTAATCGTTTGAGCATCAGTTCCGAGGAACTAGATTTTAGGTGCTAAAAGCGATTGCCTTTAGCACCTTTCTCAGCTTTACCTTAGTCTAAACCTTCTTAAAGAATAACTGAGTCCATTATGAAGCTAAGCTCTGTGCTCCTTATACTCCTCACCCTGACTTTAAGCTGTAATGCCCACTCGAAGGGTGTTTATCAGCAACCTGAAGATTTTATCAGTCAGGCATTCAATGCCCCCGCTCCAAAGTCGAAAGTCTTTTGGATAGACGATGAAGCTCAACAGGTTATCGAAAAGATACTGGCACATAAATTCAACAAGATGCGTCTCAGATACTGGCAGCAGGAATCCGAAACCGTGTGGGTATTAGAGGAGATAGGCAAAGAATCTCTTATCACCGTCGGTATTCACATCAAAGATCAACAAATAGCCCAAACCAAGGTGCTCGTCTACCGTGAAAGCCGCGGCGATGAGGTAAGACATGATTTCTTTACTGATCAGTTTAAATCGGCCAAACTAAGGGACGATCTTCAGCTCGACCAGCACATAGATGGGATAACCGGTGCGACTCTGTCAGTCAGGGCATTAACCAAATTATCACGCATTGCATTATGGCTGGATACCCATGTCACAAAGGGGTAAAAGCGTAAGGGTCATTTAAACTTACCGATTTAGCCTTCGACATGGTGCTTATGCAAAATAATGAAAAGAATAATTAAATGATTCATAAGCATCACCATCCGCGTAAAAAAAATCTCAGAACTAAAATCACAAAACAGTTCCGCCCTTGGCACCGCTCCCTTGGGATCATCAGCGCGCTCTTCATCTTACTCATGGCCGTCACTGGCATACTGATTAATCATAGCAACCACCTATCGGTCGACACCGCCCATGTAGAGCAAAAGTGGTTGCTGGACTACTATGGCATTACCCCGCCCACTCAAATCAATATCTACCAAACTGCACCGCTTAAGTTCGCCAGTTCAGATAACCTTATCTGGGTAGACAACCGACTCGCCGTCGAAGCCGATTCATCGATTAAGGGCATGCTATCTCTGGACAGAATGCTGCTCGCCGTCGACAGTAACAACCTCTACTTAGTCTCGAAAGAGGGAGAACTGTTAGAGAAGCAAGATGCCTCGACGGGTCTTCCCCGCGGGATTAAGGCCATCGGTTATGATAACCAGGTCTGGTTAAAGGCGGACGATGGGACTTATATGGCCGATGATGACCTTATCGAATGGAATCGAACGCAACCATTTGCTCCCATATCCTGGGCCACGCCACTCACGGTCAATAGCGAAGGCAATGACGGTGCTAATTACGTTAACATTCGCCACGAACGTGAGATTATCTCCCAGCAAGCCCGTTCGAGCCATCTCACCTGGGAGCGTGTCTTACTCGATGTTCACAGCGGACGCTTCTTCGGCAGCTTAGGCCCCTGGTTTATGGATCTAGTGGCACTGGCACTGATCATCATGGCCATATCCGGGATCTATATCTGGCAGCAACAGAAACCAAAAAAACTAAGAAAACGAAAGTAAATTCGTTTTATCCTTTATTGGTCTTAATTCATTTGGCATTGGCTAGAAATATTGAAGGTCGTACCTTCATTGATATCTATCGCTTCCCAGCGGGGGATGTGAAGATACTTCTGCGAGACGCTGGCTCTTGATTTCATAAGAAGTATCCCTATACGCTCTGTGATTTCATCCCTGATTTCGATACCCTCAGACGCATCTACACTTGATGGTTTTTAAAGAAAGTGTTCTCTTCGATTTGGCTTTGTTGCTAGGCTTTGCAAGTCATTTCAGCCCCAAAGTTAGCTAGCCTTCGAATGAAGGCTGATTACATTTTCTGAATTAGCTTCTGGTTGAGTTGGTATTGGAACGTTTGTGTGAAGGTTATAGCTTCATTG
>SDWK01000597.1 GCA_004195335.1 Shewanella sp. | reverse complement strand
ATGTAAGAGATCTACATACTTACTGATCAAAAATCCAGTTGCCGTATCACCAAAGCAGTGGCATTGGACATAACAACAATGACCCAAAGATGGGCAACCAGCAGATAAAGGAAGCATAATGAAGAAAGTACTCGTTGGGGGACTTTGTGCCTCACTAATTGTAGGTCTTAGTGCCTGTAATAATACAACAGCCGAAATTAAAGCACCTGAAGCCACTAAAACAGACACTGCAGCAGCGGTATCAAAAGCACTGGGTTCAGGTATCGACTTTGCTAATTTTGATAAGTCAGTTCGTCCGCAAGATGACTTTTACAACTACGTAAATGGCACCTGGATTAAGAATACCGAGATCCCGAGCGACAGAACCAGCGCGGGTGCATTCTATGATCTTCGTGAAAAATCACGTGATGATGTAAAGGCCATTATCGAGGAGGTCGCCGCCACTCCTAATCTAGTCGCGGGTAGTGACGAACAAAAAGTGGCTGACCTTTATCGCTCATTTATGGATATCGACACGCTTAATAAGCTGGGAACTGCGCCAATTCAAGGCGAGTTAGACAAGATTGCCGCGCTAAAATCGAAAGATGAATTGGTCAAGTATTTTGCTCATAGTCAGCTAATTGGTGCAGGCTCTCCATTGGCTTTCTATATCGATGTCGATGCAAAAGATTCGAGCCGCTACGCTACGCACATCTGGCAGTATGGCCTAAGCCTTCCGGAGAAAGATTACTATTTCAATGAAGGTGAGCGTTTCGTCAATATTCGTAAGGCTTACGTCGAGCACATCGAAAAGATGTTCACTTTAGCAGGCCTTGCTAATCCAAAAGCCAGTGCAGAGAAGGTGTTAGCCCTCGAAACTGCAATAGCCAGCAGGCACTGGGATGTCGTTGAGACCCGAGATAGCACAAAAACTTACAACCTGATGCAAGTTAAAGACCTCCCGACTCTGGCACCAGATATCGATTGGACTGGATTCTTGACGACATTAGGTGTCGAGAAGCAATCTGACATCATCATCAATCAGCCAAGTTTCATCGAAGGCTTCAATGAAGTGCTTAAAGCAAATGATCTGACCACATGGCAAACCTACATGAAGTGGCAACTGCTCACGAGTTTTGCAGGCCAGTTAACCGCCGATCTTGATAGAGAAAATTTCGAGTTTTTCTCCAAAACATTAAACGGTCAAGCCGAGCAGCAACCACGCTGGAAACGCGGTGTGAGTACTGTAAACTTAGTGCTTGGTGAAGTCGTGGGTAAAGTCTACGTTAAGCGTCATTTCACGCCTGAGGCCAAAGAGCGTATGCAGGTTCTGGTTGAGAATCTACGTGGCGCTTACGGCGACAGCATAGACAACCTGGATTGGATGGGCGCCGACACTAAAGTTGCAGCAAAAGACAAGCTGGCTAAATTTGACCCTAAGATTGGTTACCCGGATAGATGGGAAAATTACGACAAACTGACGGTTAAAGCTGACGACCTCGTCGGCAACGGTATTCGCGCGAGTCTGCTCAGCCATGACAAAGAGTTGGAAAAACTTGCTGGTCCAATCCGTAAATGGGAATGGCATATGACCCCACAAACGGTCAACGCCTATTACAACCCAACCATGAATGAGATCGTATTCCCAGCGGCAATTCTTCAAGCTCCATTCTTTAATATGGAAGCCGATGATGCCGTAAACTATGGTGGTATCGGTGCCGTTATTGGTCATGAGATGGGCCATGGATTCGATGATCAGGGTGCAAAGTTTGATGGTGAAGGCAACATGCGTGACTGGTGGACAGAACAAGACCTGTCTGCATTTGCCGCTAAGGGAAGTGCCTTAGTCACACAATATAATGGTTATGCCGTTTTCGATGACCTCAACGTTAACGGTGAGCTTACACTTGGTGAGAACATCGGTGACCTTTCTGGTGTAACTATCGCTTATAAGGCTTATAAGAAATCACTAAACGGCAAAGAGGCCCCAGTTATCGACGGTTTAACCGGCGATGAGCGCTTCTTCATCGGATTCACTCAAATCTGGCGAGCGAAGATCAAAGAGGAATCTATGCGTAACCGCGTAGCAACCGATCCGCATTCTCCGGCTATGTTCCGCTCATTAGGAGCTCTATCTAACATGCCTCAGTTCTATAGCACTTTCGATGTTAAAGAGGGCGACGCCATGTATCTCACTCCAGAAAGTCGCGTTAAGATCTGGTAATCAACTTTTCTTATTTTTTCTTTTAAAAGAGCGCGTTAAGCGCTCTTTTTTTTATATAAATAACAAGTAAACTCCTTTATGAACAAACATTAATTATCTATTCAGCATAGATTAAGCAAACAGAGCCTAAATTAACCTTATCGTTTAGTATTTCAGCGAGAAAAGAGGTCTATTTTATGTTTATGAATAGTATGAACAGATTGTTTCGTACATTTTTTATCTTCCTACTTCTTCTATCCACCCGGACTGGGTTCGCGGCAACTTACGAACTTCAAAATAACGTCAAAGAAAAAAGTGATAACTATGCCGTTAGGCAATCACTAACCAAAAACCTAACCGGCCTGGTATCTATATCCAGCCTTCAAAACCAGATCCCCAGACAAACCAGCAGCGATTTAGCCACTCTGTATACTCAGGCTCAACCCGCTCAAGATGAGCTAAACTTCATCATGAATACCATCGCCGAAAATACTCACAGCTCCCCTCTACTCCCACCAATCAAGAGTTATGCAAGGGCACATGAGAAAGTGATAACTAAGTTTGATGGCGACGCGAGTCAATTAACCGATCTGGCAAGAGCCACACTGGTTACCAATAATATCCATGCTCTTATGCAAGCCTATGAATCATTGAGCACTCAAACTCAAATCGTTCAGGTCAAAAACCGTTTCGCCTCACCAAAAGAATCCGGCTATCGCGATCTCAATGTACTTATCAGACTCCCTGAGTCACAGATGATAGCCGAGGTACAGCTACACTTAGAAGAGATAGCAAAAATCAAGAGTGGTGCAGAGCATCTGGTATATGAAGAGGTGCAAGCGATTCAATCTATAGCTAAAAATGGAAACAGACAGCTCAATGAGATAGAAACTGCACGAATAATGCAACTGCGTCAGGCATCACATAAGCAATATCATAAAGCCTGGCTGCAATATAAGCGTATCGATGAGGCCGGTATCATAACCGCAGCCGCAGCATAGGCCTCAACAGATGAGCATGGAGAGGATGCAGAGCACTTTAGCTAATGCTTAAATCCCTCACTCAACCTCCCCCTCGTTTGGTGGTAAAACATAGCCGACACTGTCCAGCCTTTTCTGGCTGTCACCTTAAAACCAAGCAAGCCATGACCTTAATTTGCATAGAAAGGCTAACTAACAAAATAACGCCAATCAGGATATACTTGTCACCACTGATACATAACCAGCGAAGAGACGATGCACGACATCATTGAGCAACTACAGGAACTAAGCGAAACGGTTCCTATCCCTTTAGAACTACCGACCTTTGAACAACTAGTGTTGGTTGAAGAGGAGATCCTCATCCCTCTGCCTTCAGAGCTAAAGGAATACCTTCTTTACGCCAGTGATGTCATTTATGGAACCATCGAGCCGGTAACCGCCAGCGATCCATATTCGCACACCTACCTGTCAGAAGTAACCGCCTATGCGTGGTCTATTGGCATGCCCAGAGAGTACATAGCGATCTGTCAGCAGGGTAACAACTTCTATTGTATCGACCAGGAAGGTCAGGTCATGCTCTGGAGCGAAAACGGTCTGGAAAGCGAAGCCTGGGAATCATTCTGGCAGTGGGCTGAAGAGGTCTGGCTGCAAAGCTAAGTTCTAAGTTCTAAGTTCTAACAAATTATGAATTTACTTTTTCGCATCAAACTCGCTAAAATTATCTCTATTTTGGAAAAGTCATGTCAAAAAACACCGGCTTAAATGCCATCGAAATAAAGTACCTACGCTTATCTGTAGGACTAACACCGGCGCAAGTTGCCGACCTTTCTAAAGCGACCGAAGCCAACGTACTCGCTTGGGAAGCTGGTGAAGAACCAGTATCAGGCCTCGCAGAAAAGAAGCTACTTGAGATAGATGAAATCATCGAAATGCAGGTACTTAACACCTGTGATGGTATCGAAGAACTATTTAAGAAAGAACCTAAGCGTCGACTCAGCTTTGTGGTTTACCCAACACAAGCCATCTATACCCAGTACAATCCGGAATTTTTAAGCTCACTACCACTCACCGAGCTCTATAACACTGCGGCTTGGCGTATCAAGAAAGAGTGTAAGCTGATTCTTGAAGTCGACGTTACCTTAGTCGCACTCGACGTTACAAGCTACAAAGCTTATCGCGAGAAAGAGGGCTTAAAAGAGAGTCGTGAAATCCGTGCTAAATGGGCAGCAGCTCAACTTTAGTTGCGAGGTTCAAGGTTCGAAAAGCGTAAATGAAAAAGCATCTGTAATAGATGCTTTTTTTGTTTGAAATTAAACTGCTTTTATTCGGCCCCGGCCATCTCTTTTTCGAGTGCCTTCGCCATGGCTGGTCTGGCCGTTACACGATCACGATAGGCTGCAAGTTTAGGCGGGAGCTCCATCTCGAAACGTGTCGCCCACAACAAGGTATGCGCTAATAATATATCTGCCGCAGACAGACTATCTCCTAAAAGATAATCAGTGTCAGGTAGCCAGTTTTCAGCAATACCAGCCGCCTTATCAAATTCCCATTTGGCCACGGGTAGAATACTGCTCTGACGTAGATGTTCAGGTAAGGCAAATTTATGCTTCCCCATGGTCCAAAGCGGCTGCTCTAATTCACAGATAATAAAGCTCACCCATCTATGATGTATGGCTGAGAGATCGCTGCCGATTTCAGGTAGCAGTTTCCTGTCACCATATTTTTCAGCCAAGTGTAAAACGATAGCCGCCGATTCGGTAATAACGAGTTTGTCGTCAATCAGAGCCGGAACTTTTCCGCAAGGATTCACCGCAATAAAATCCGCACTTCGGCTATCACCTTTGGCAAAGTTAATAAAATGATACTGCCAATCCACGCCTAACTCTTCCAACGTCCAGGACACACGCAGTGAACGACTACGGGGAACACCATATAACGTTATCATGACACACTCCTTTGGTCTTATTATCAAAAATAGCTTCTATTTAAAGCAAAAGATGCGCCCATTGGAAGACCCCATTAACATTCTCTTACCCTTTAATGATGAGAAGCCTTCCCACGGTGAGTAAACAGGGCCGACAACTACACAGCGAAAGCAAACCATTTAACAGCGAAGAGTTTTAAGAGCTCCTTACCAAGTATCTTCCCAATAAATAAGATACTCACAGTATTACCATTGGATTCATTGCAACATCTTGTTAATCTAATTCATTCGCGTACTGAACATTGACTAAGCCTTTAGTGAATTCAGGATTTTAGAACAGTGAAAGAAATAAAATGGATGATGACAAAATGGATTTGAAACGCCTGAAAAATAATACCACCCACAAAACTAAATCGAATGGTTTTTCATGGAAAAGCTAGCCGATAGTTCAGTAGTACACTCAAAAAGACTCACGAGAATGTCATTTAAAATGGCCTTGGGAGCGTTGGGACCTGGTTTATTAATGGCTGCGGCCGCCATTGGCGCTTCCCACTTAGTCGCATCGACCCGAGCCGGCGCCGAGTTTGGCTGGCAACTTGCGTGGCTCATTCTTGCGGTCAACCTTCTCAAATATCCATTCTTTGCCGCTGGCGCTCGCTATACAGCGGCAACCAATGAGAGTCTGCTCCATGGTTACTTGAAACAAGGCCGAGGCTACTTACTGCTGTTTACCGGACTCAACACCATAGCAGCGATAGCCAGCACGGCAGGAGTGACGATGTTAACGGCTGCCATGTTGACACTATTTATTCCTCTATCTATCGATATATTGGCATTCATCGTCTTAATATCCAGCTTAGCATTGCTCATACTGGGTCACTATGCATTACTCGACAAACTCACTAAAGTGATCATGTTTTTCCTGACTCTCACCACCTTAATCGCCGTCGCTTTAGCGTTTAATGTCCCCTCAATTATGAGTCCTGACTTTATATCCCCCTCCCCGTGGCAATGGGCGAATATCGGATTTATAGTCGCTATGATGGGTTGGATGCCGGCACCGATAGAGGTCAGTTCATGGAACTCTCTGTGGTTACTGGAAAAACGAAAAAGTCAAAGTATCACCAAAGCACAAGCCATTTTCGACTTTAACTTCGGCTACCTTATCACTGCTATTCTTGCCATCGTATTCCTAGCCTTAGGCTCTTTAGTCATGCATGGAAGTGGTGAGCACTTCTCAGCATCAGGGGTTAAATTTGCGAGTCAACTTATCACCTTATATAGCCAGATACTGGGTCATGAAACCCGCTATTTGATCGGCGCTGTGGCCCTGTTATGTATTTTTAGTACTACGGTCACGGTGATTGATGGATATAGCCGAACCTTAAATATGGGCTGGCAACTACTCACCCAAAGGAACGACTCGCAAAAACGGCTTACTGGGGTCATGCTCACCATCAGTGCTCTTGGGCTAGCCATCGTACTATTTTTCAAAGGTGCATTACTGCCACTGCTGGAATTTGTCATGATATTAGCCTTTATGACCACAGTCGTGTTCGCCTGGTTAAACTACAAATTGATGACTAGCTCATGCCTGCCTGAAACTGACCGCTATGGTTGGAAAATGAAATCACTGTCTATAATAGGGTTACTCTACTTAGTCGGCTTTGCAGGCTTGTTTATTTATTGGATGGCAACAAAGTAAGGAGGTAAAAGATGAAGTTAAGGATCAACGTAATAACTTTGAGGCGGAGTGTAATACTGCTTAGTTTTTTAACCGCTCCGGTCTATGCCGATTTCCCACCGCCCGGGGATAACTCACCCCCTAAAAACTCCGTGAGCGAACAAGCTGAGTCTCATAAACAGCAGGCACTCCCGCTCGAAAGTCGACTCAAGGAGGCTATCGATAACTCGTTGCAACCCTTTAGCGGCAGCATTCTTTTGACTCAAGAGGGGAAGCCCTTACTCAACATGCATAAGGGAAGAGGGATCAATCAACAATCCAGCTTTGTTATTGCCTCCCTCTCTAAGCAGATCACCGCCACCTTAGTACTGCAAGCCGTAGATGCCGGAAAGCTTCAGCTTGACCGCTCTCTCAACAGCTATCGATTCCAGAATGAAATGCTGCTAGATAGTGAAGACGGCCGGGAACAAGAGCAGGAAAATGAGCAGTCTGCGGATTTCAATGCCAAGTTTGAGACTCGGCAGGAAGATGAGCCGGAAACAGATCCCGATAAAATAACCGAAGCTGATGAAGATACGTTACCGGATAGCGCCACCGTCGCTCTCCAAAGCCAAGCCAAAACGCCCCATCCAGAGCTGCTCTATGGCACCTCGATGCACGCATCTCAGGAGCCGGTTAAGTTCAACCCTAACCGATTTGATGAGAGAATTACGCTTCATCACCTACTGAGCCACACATCGGGTATCGACCAACTGGGCAAACCAAATCATTTCGAGCCCGGCACTCAATTTCAATATTCAAACTATGGCTATAGCATCTTAGGAGAACTCCTAGAGCAGGTAAACCAGCAAACTCTCCCTCAGCAGATAGCCGATTTTAAACTGGCATATCGGTTAGGCGGACTCTACGCCGAAATGGGAAGTATCAATGATATTCGTCAACGAGCCCCCGCCCTTGCCATTGGTTTAACTGAAGCTGCAAATGGGTTAACCCAATCAAATCTTGAGATAACCCCGTCTTTAATACCCGCAGGGGGGATAATCTCGACGACAACAGCCTTTTCCAATTTTCAGATAAAACTGCATTCTGGTAAATTTTTCAGCCCGCAAAGCTATCAAATAATGACGACCCCACACAGCCAGATAGACTTCCTCTGGCCAGATATGAGCTACGGATACGGCCTCCGGATAAACACTGAAAATAACCTCACAGAATACAGCCATACCGGTTATCTGCCTGGCTATATGTCGATGACACTCTATTATCCACAATTTAACTTAGGCTTAGTGATGTTAGAAAACCTCTCATTAAACCTTAATTCTCTCGACAGAGTATTTGAACTGCATAGCCAAGTTCGGGCGATAATCAGAAACAGGCTAATCTCGACACAGGTTCAAGATGTTAAATAAACCAAAGGATCAAAGATAAATTCAGCTATAATAGCAGCCACAAGATCCCGCAGATGCGGAATCATCGAGATGAAGAAATAAACATAATGATTAACAACGATATTTTACGCCGCTTACGTTTCGTGTTCGACTACCAGAATGCCAAGATGATAAAAATCTTCGCGAAGGTAAAACATGAAGTAACTCAAGAACAGCTGCTCGACATGCTAAAAAAAGAGTCTGAAGAGGGTTATCAGCCTTGTAACGATAAGACCATGTGTCTGTTCCTTGATGGTTTGATTATCGAAAAGCGTGGCCTGAAAGAGGGCGCTGAAATTCCTGAGTCGGTATCAAAAATCAATAATAACCTTATCTTTAAAAAGCTAAGAGTCGCACTTGAGATGCGTGAAGATGACATCATCAGCACATTAACTTTGGCAGAATTTAACATGTCAAAATCTGAATTGGGTGCCCTATTCAGAAAGCCGGGTCATAAACACTTCAAAGAGTGCGGCGACCAAGTACTACGTAACTTCTTAATGGGTTTATCGCTAAAGTATCGCGGTATGTAAACCAGATAGTCTGGGTCATTAAGACGTAAAAAAAGCACAGCTTTAGCTGTGCTTTTTTGTGGCTGACACTCGGAGCGTTTTAAACAGAACAGATAAAAAATAATCAAAAAATCAGTCCGCTAAAATACAACAAAGATCACACTTTGTGTTAATCTTGCCAAAGATAGAAAACCGCATCCTAAATAACTAAAAACATCATAAAGGTTACCCATGGACGATCACAAACGCCCGCTCTACCTTCCATTTGCAGGTCCCGCTATTCTCGAAGCCCCTTTGATCAACAAAGGAAGCGCATTCACCGATGAAGAACGTGTTTTTTTCAACCTCGAAGGCCTGCTTCCCCATGTGATTGAAACCATCGAAGAACAAGCTTCTCGAGCCTATGATCAATACACCAACTTTACCAACGATCTCGACCGACATATCTACCTGAGAAATATCCAGGACACCAACGAGACCCTCTACTATCGTCTGGTTCAGAATCATATTACTGAAATGATGCCGATCATCTATACCCCTACCGTGGGTATGGCCTGTGAGCGCTTTTCAAAAAACTATCGACGTAACCGTGGCTTGTTTATCTCTTACCCAAATAAAGATCGCATCGATGATCTATTAAATAACTCTACCCGTCAGAAGGTAAAAATTATTGTGGTGACCGACGGTGAACGTATTCTGGGTCTGGGTGACCAAGGTATCGGTGGCATGGGGATCCCAATAGGTAAGCTGTCACTCTACACCAGCTGTGGCGGCATCAGCCCTGCGTATACCTTGCCTATCACACTCGATGTTGGTACCGATAATCCTAATCTGCTCGAAGATCCGATGTACATGGGCTGGCGCCATCAACGCATTGGTGGCGAAGAGTATGCCGCATTTGTCGAAGCCTTCATGCAGGCGGTACACCGTCGCTGGCCAGATGCCTTAATTCAATTTGAAGATTTTGCTCAAAAGAATGCCATGCCTCTACTCGAGCGATATAAAGATCAATATTGCTGTTTCAATGATGATGTTCAAGGTACGGCGGCTGTCACCGTTGGTTCACTATTAGCGGCCTGTAAAGCGGCAAAAACTCAGCTACGTGAACAACGCATCACGTTCCTAGGCGCGGGTTCTGCCGGTTGCGGTATTGCCGAAGCCATAGTGACACAAATGATCTCTGAAGGACTCAGCGAACAACAAGCTCGCACACAAGTCTTTATGGTAGACCGTTGGGGCTTACTACAAAATAATATGCCGACCCTGTTGCCATTCCAACAAAAACTGGCGCAGAAATGTGATGATATCGAAGGCTGGGATAACTTCAGTGAAAATATCTCATTACTGGATGTTGTCAACAACGCTAAACCAACCGTATTAATCGGCGTATCTGGTGCTCCCGGTGTATTTAGTGAAGAGATCATCAAGGCCATGCATAGCCATTGTCCTCGTCCAATCGTCTTCCCGCTGTCGAACCCAACGAGCCGCGTCGAAGCCACACCGAAAGATCTGCTGTACTGGACTCAGGGTCAGGCACTCGTGGCCACCGGGAGTCCATTCGAGCCAGTGGTGATTGATGGTGATACCTTTGAAATCGCCCAGTGTAATAACAGCTATATCTTCCCGGGTATTGGCCTGGGAGTCTTAGCCGCAGGGGCGAAACGGGTCAGCAATGAGATGTTAATGGCATCGAGCCTCGCATTAGCCGAATGCTCACCACTGGCGCTCGACGGCCATGGTCCGCTACTACCGCCGCTTGAAGAGATCCACAAGGTCAGTAAGCATATTGCCTTCGCCGTAGGTAAAGTTGCCGTCGAACAAGGACACGCCCTCCCCTGTACCGATGAGCTTCTCGAGAAGGCTATCGAAGATAACTTCTGGACCGCAGAGTATCGACGTTATAAGAGAACGTCGTTCTAATCTAACTCTTAACTAAGAGTTAGGTCAGAAATTAAGTTCTGGCTTATAGGTTTATTGAAGCTACCAGTTAACATTGGTAGCTTTTTTATTGCCTTGGAATGGAGGTTAATTACATTTTCTATTGGGAAGTATACCTTCATGGTTATCTATCACCTGCGGTGAGCTGAATGTGCAGATACTTCTGCGAGTCGCCGCGAGTACAATCCCTGTAGGCTCTGCCAAAAAGTCCCTTTTTGGGAAGCTCGCAGCCGCATCTACACTCGATGATTTACAAGAATGATCACTCTTCTGTTTAAGCTTTATTACTAGCCTTTTGTAACTCGTTTCTGTCCACAAATGAGTTACTGAGTAC
>SDWK01001056.1 GCA_004195335.1 Shewanella sp. | reverse complement strand
CCGAAGTCTATATCCCCAAGGGGGTCGCCCTGGTCCTCAGTCAGCGGGATCGCCTGATCTGGGAGCAATTCAATGGTGAAAACTACTCAGCCCTGGCGAAAAGATACGACCGCACCGAACGCCAAATCCGCTATATCATTACCAGAGTTCGCGACGAGCAGGATACGCGGGTGCAGATGGGTTTGTTTTGTGAAAGTTGATCCAAGGTAGCCTCTAATGGTATAAGACTTCTCGTTGATGTTGTATTCGGTGAGGGGCGATGGTTGTAAACAGAAGCCGCAGAGTTCACCAGTAGGTGAGCACTTGCGGCTTTTTTTGTGCTTGAAATTAAGAGGCTGGAATTACGGGATTTTAAAACTGATATTGCGGGACCCAGCATATCGGATATACCGGGTCCCGCCCATTCCCTGTTAGCTGTAAAAGGAAATTATGAGCGTAAACTGGATAGCTGCATACAATCGGCTTTTTAAAATCATCAATGAACAAGGAGTCACGTATTACAGTGGCCCTGAATTCATTCGCATGGCACAGCAGGTCGATGATGGAATTCCTAACTACAATCAGTTCATTCAAATGAGAAATCAGCGTGGTCAAAGTACTTCGCGGAAAGATTTTTACTGGGACACCATAAACTCACTTGATGAACAGCAGCGCTATCAATTATTTAGGCTTTTCATCGATGAGTTAGAGCCTCATGCAAAAGAAGCTGTGGACGGCATCCGTTCAGTAGTTTTTGGTGGTGGTTCAGCAGTCCCGACTACCATAATTCCACAGAACTTATGGAGCTCTGAAAAGCTCAATCTTTCGCTCAAAGATATTGATAACGCGATTGACGCTCAGCAGTTCAACCGAGCCGTGACTCTAGCTTATACTTGCCTTGAAGGTTTGTACAAAGCTTATGTAAGAGAAAATATAGCAGATCAAGCTCATGTCGCTGATCTAATGCCATTATCAAAGCTGGTAAAAGACCATATATCCGACGAATTGCGTAAAAAAGGTAACTACCCTGAGCAAATCGTGAACTCTATACCAACTATCACTAATGCTGTTGCTAACTCGCGTAACGGTTTTAGTGAATCTCACTTTGATAAAGACGCAAATAAGTGGTTGGCGATTTTTGCAAGGGATTTAACGAATTCAATAGGCAGGCTGCTATTACACTTTGTTTAGCAGCTGAAACCTCTGAGGGGGACAGGCACCTTTTAAGAAACCTCTGAGGGGGACAGGCACCTTTTAATGTTCGAACAAAAAGGAGAAATCATCATGGCTACATCAAAACGAGACATCATCGTGGCGATCGACACCTTTATGAAAAAATTCCAGTACAAAAACTCAGATTGGTACGTCGGCATAGCCACCGATCCTCGCGCCCGACTCTTTACCGACCACACTGTCGATGAGAAGAATGGCACCTGGATTTACGAACAAGCTACATCAGATTCCGTGGCCAGAGATGTGGAACAGGCCTACCTCGATACTGGGCATGATGGTGGTGCGGGAGGCGGTGACTCGAGCACCGTATATGTTTACGCATACGTGAAGCTTCAGGGAACGACTCGATAGGATCAAGAGAATCCCTGAAGGGGACGGCACCTTTTAATGTTTAGGAAAAACTATGAACAACATTTCTAATATTTTTGCACTGCTTTTACTGCTGCTCATATTGACCGGCTGCTCAAACAATGATCCTGGTCCACTGGCTGGAACATGGAAAATGGATGGTCTCATGCCAATTACAGTGCACTTTCGTAAAGGTGAATCTGAGGCAATGGGCATGATCGAAAAGGTTTCGTATGAAGTTAAAGGTAATCAAGTAATCGTCACTTCCGAAAATGGGCCAATGGAAGGGATATCTGCGAGATACACCATTGCTTCTCCCAACATCGTAACCACTGAATTTGGCAAACTAAGGCGAATCAAATAAAAGAAAACTGGGAAGTGTCCCTAGTTTTTTATTGGCTAGCCTGCAGCGACTTGATGGATATAAAGGAAGGGGCAGTATGCAATATATCAAAAAGCTAAAGCTGATTAACTTTAAAAGATTCAAGAAGTTTGAAGTTGAGTTTACTTCAAAAATCAATACGATCATTGGAGATAATGAAGCTGGGAAAAGCTCCATTCTTGAAGCAATAGCACTGGTTGCTGGCGGAAGTCGAAATAAGGTGGAGACTATTGGAGTTGAGTGCCTTCTAAATAAAGCGTCAGTCGCTGATTTTTTTGCAGCTGATAAATCCTTCGAAAACCTACCTGAGATACACGTTGAAGTTTATCTGAGTGCCAATGGCAACCCCGATCTTGTCGGAAAACATAATTCTGACAATGCCAGCGTAAGTGGATTACACATGATTTGTCATCCTAACGAAGGATTGGCTGCTGAGATAAATCAGGTGCTTGCCGAAGACAATGACAACTTTCCTTTTGAGTTCTATGTCGCCAAATTCATAACTTTTAGTGGTCAAGCATATTCTGGATACCGTCGTTTTTTAAAATGCTTAACTATTGATAGCTCCCAAATCAATAGCGAATATGCAAACAAGGAATATATTAAAACCGTTTATGACTCGACTGTAGATCCTGCAACTAGAGTTAGACTGAAAAACGAATACCGCCAACAGAAAGTGCGGTTCAAAGAAAACAATCTGAAGGCTATAAATGACAGACTGGGCGACTATGATTTCGCAGTTCGTTCTGGATCAAAATTCAATTTACAGACAGATATTGCGCTCATCCAAAATGAAATACCTATAGATGAAAGAGGTAAAGGTCAGCAGTGCTTTATAAAGACTGAATTTGCGTTAACTAGAAACGCGGATAAGCAAGTTATAGACACACTCTTACTAGAGGAACCTGAGAATCACTTAAGCCATAACAATATGAAACGGCTCATCTCTAAAATTTCAGATACTCATCAAAACCAAATCATTATTGCTACACACAGCAGTCTCATCAGCACGCGCCTAGATTTACGGAATTCGATACTCCTCAATAGCTCGAGTGATATGCCTTTAACACTAAAAGAGCTGTCAAAATCAACAGCTAAGTTTTTCATGAAAGCGCCGGACAACAATATTCTAGAGTTTGTGCTCTCTGCCAAAGTTATTTTGGTGGAAGGCGATGCAGAATATATGTTGCTGGACGCGCTTTATTCGAAAGAAACAGGCAGAAGCCTTGATGAAGACGGTGTTCACGTCATTTCAGTTGGGGGGACTAGTTTCAAGCGATACATGGAGTTATCAAAACCACTAGGGATTAGAACCGCTGCAATTCGTGATAATGATAAAAATTACCAGTCTAACTGTGTAGACAACTATGA
>SDWK01001048.1 GCA_004195335.1 Shewanella sp. | reverse complement strand
AGATGTGTATAAGAGACAGCTTAATAATATGTGTGAACTCTAACAAGACCATTCCTTTGCGACTTGATTGAATATGCCTCTTATTTGCTCACATACGCCCTGCATATGTAATTAAAATAAAACCAACATTCAACCAAACATATGTATCAACATCTGAAAACCCAGAGAGCCCCGTGCAGCCAAACCAGTTTCAAATTATAGTTGGCTGGGGTTTCTTCTCGGTTTGGCTATATCTATATCAAAGCGGTGATACAGCTAAATGGCTGCTGGCTTGGATTATCGCCAAGAGACTAGGGAGCCTGCGAATAAATCTCTCAGAGAACGCGCTGGACTTATTTTCAGGTTTCCTAGGAACACCCGAGACTGCTCAACCAAAACCGTAAGACTTACTGGATAAAACTTAAAGATCAAAGCACTCTAACTTATAACCATCGAGGTGCCAGAGTAGTGGCTAATGAATATAACGGCGTATCTTATATTGCTAGGATATAAACGCTTAATTTTTAGTGCAGTCTAAGACAAACAGTATTGGTTACAACTCATTCCGATACGCTCTTGGTGTCATACCATAACGATTTCTGAACGATCGGGAGAAATGAGCGCTGTCCTTGAATCCCCAGCGATAAGCTATTTTCGTAATACTTTCAAGGTTGTATTCCTTTGCATGAAACTGCTCAACACATCGAAGCAATCTCTTTTCTCTGATATATGTATTGAGACTCTGGTCACCCCGCTCAAACAAGCGGTAGAGAGACCGCGTAGAAACACCAGCCGTTCTTGCAATATACTCAGGGGTTAGCTCTTCACTTAAGTGAGAATCGATAATGTTGAGTATTTTGGAAGATATCTGAAAATTACCGCCTTCTGTATCGCTATCATTAGCTAGGGGAGATAAAATCGTTAAAAACACATCTTCCATTACAGCAGCCTCATTCTGGTTAAAAACCACATGCCCAGTAAAAACCTGACGAATAAAATTGTTTAAAACATTTCCGACTGGATCTGTTGCTGTAAACGCTTCACAATTATTTAATTTCGAAGAGCCTAATCGCCTTTCTAATAATCCTATGGGCAAGTGAAACGACAAGTGTCTTATGTCATCTAAATGTCGTATTTCACAGCCTCTTCTGGAATCAATTAATATGGACTCCCCAGCATTCAATAATGACGACTTTCCCTGCTGAGAGAAAAGTGAAGAGCCTGATTGTTGGAAAATTAAAAATACATTATCGCCCCCTGTAACACTAGCTTCTTCGTTAGTTTTGATAACCGAAGAGGCATTTGTAGAAATATCGGCGAACTCTAAACCTGCCATACGTTTAAGAGAAACTGAACCGTAAAAGTCACCAAAACCATCCTTGGGCTTGGTAATGAAACGTCCGCACACCGATTCTAAATCTTGAGACCATTGCTCAAAAGCGATTTTTCCTCGCGAAACATTCATGCTACTCAGCATAACCAGTACCTTCGAGAACATTGAAATGAGAGGTTACATTTTATAGAGATAGTGCAAGAAATCTTGCGTAGATTGAATAAAAAATGTACTAGATTGATGAGTAAATGTAACTAATTAACATAATTTGTAACGAGTTGTTAACCAACCTTCTTATAATGACTGCACGGCATAGATCAACAAGTACGAGGCACGGGCAGTCAAGTAATTAAAAACAGTGACCGCTAGGGTCTAACTATTATCCAAAACAGCCTCTAATTATTATCTATAGCGGGTCGTTTTATTAAACGTTGAATGTCACTCAACGCTGTGATGGCCTCTGTCATAGTTTGTGGTGATTAATACAATAGAAGGAATCCTAATGAAAAAAATAATAAAAGGTTTGTTTCATTCAGATAAGGCAATGATTCGCTTCGTTACCTTATCCGCTGCGGTGACGCTCTCCTGTGCTATATCAACAGCGTATGCTGATACGATTAAAATTGGTTACTTGAGTCCTTTGACCGGGTCTCATGCAGAATTTTCTGAGACCGATCCGTTCGTAATTGAAAAGATCGGTCACTTACTGAAAAACGGCTTGGTTATTAATGGTGAGAAATATGATGTTGAGGTGATTCAGAAAGACAGTCAGTCCAGCACCGACCGTGCAGGAAGCCTCGCAGCACAGATGATACTGCGTGATGAAGTCGACCTCTTATTAATTCAGGATAGCCTAAGCTCTATTACAGCTGCAGATCAGGCAGAGATCAATGAAACGCCTGCTATTTCAACCATGATGCCTTGGCAGGCGTGGATGTTCCCACGGGACGGCAACCCGAAAGAAGGATTTGAATGGACATATCACTTTTTCTGGGGCTTAGAGGATGTTATCCAGACTTATACCAACATGTGGACGGCAGTTGATACCAACAAGTCAGTCGGTACATTTTTCATCAATGATCCAGGTGGAAATGCATTTGCCAGTAAAGAATTTGGAATTCCTGCCGCACTTAAAAATATTGGCTACAAATATGTAGATACAGGGCTATTCCAAGAAGGTACGTCTGATTTCTCTACTCAAATCGCTAAGTTTAAAGCTGAAAACACCGAAATCGTGACAGGCATTGCACATGTTTCAGACTTCACAACTTTCTGGACCCAAGCGAGCCAGCAGCAACTTAAGCCAAAAATGGTGACCATCGCCGCTGCACTCCTGTTTCCATCAGGTGTTGAAGCGCTCGGTGATCGAGGTGACGGCCTCACTACTGAGGTATGGTGGAGTCCCGTGCATCCTTATAAGTCGTCTTTAACAGGGCAAACTGCAAAAGAGTTAGCCGACTCTTATGAAGATCAAACAGGCAGGCAGTGGACCCAACCATTGGGCTATGCCCATGCAATCTGGGAAATCGGTATTGAAGCGCTAAAACGTTCCGGTGACCCGCACAATAAAGAAGCCGTGCGTGACGCTCTCGCAGGTATGCAAATGGATACAATTGTTGGTCCCATCAACTGGGCAGATACGCCAATTAAAAATGTTGCTAAAACAACCGTTGTTGGCGGGCAATGGCGACTCGGTGGCAAGCATAAATACGAATTATTAATCGTAAACAACAAGTCTGCTACAGAAATCCCGATGCAAGCTGAAATGAAATTATTGACAGAGATTAACTAACTCAGCCTACGATGTTAATTTTGCTGGCCCTTTTAGAACAAATCTAAAAGGGCCGTTCTTAAATAAACTATTATTCCCTATCGCTTGTTTACCCAATTCAAGGTGCGGCAGGACTCCGCCTTTGGGGGATGGCTTATGCCCGTTGTTCCTCCTGTCTCTTATACACATCTCCGAGCCCACGAGACT
>SDWK01000595.1 GCA_004195335.1 Shewanella sp. | reverse complement strand
GGTAGTGATGATGCCGATTTAGTCAACTTAGGGGTAGGTTTCGATCATGGTGGGTTTCATGGGGCTATCAGTTATCTGATTGAGGATAGTATGGATTCTGAGATAACCACCGGTGAAGATGAAGTGTGGGGCGCTTCATTGGCTCATGGTTTTGATAATGGCTTGTATCTTGCTGGAGCCTATCAGGAGCGAACCTATAAAAGGGATCTAATATCTCAAGACCGTGATGGCCAAACGATTGACTTGGCAGCGGCTTATCCTTTGGGGGAGCAGTTCAAGGTAAAATTAGGTTACTTCGAGTTTGATGATGGTTATGGGCAATTGATCAGTAGAAAGTTCGATGGCTACAACACCACACTGGAGTGGTCGCCTGATGATAATCTACGTTTCCACATTGAGTATTTATATCGTGATATGGATTACTTCGATGACTTCTCATCTTGGGTGGTTGGCTTCAGGTATGATTTTGCTAAAGAGTGGCGCTATTAATCCAGTTTTGAAGTGGTATTAACTGAGAAGCGCTTATGTGAGCCTCCTTTTATACCAGAGATAGATGGTGCTTATCTCTGGTTACTTACCCAAGCTAATATGTGTGATATCAGTCCTCTGACCGCTATTTGTCAGTTTTTATGGAAGCACACTCTCCCCTATGAGTGAAATTCCCTCTATTTTAAGAGGCTAATTTTAAAGACTCATTTCTAAGGACTCACTTTCAAGACTTTAGGAACTTATGTTGGAATCTCCATAGGTTCCTTTGCCTTATTGCCTGCTCAAATTAATGAATAGTTTGATGGCTGAACCTAAGATGTTTGGCATCTTTAATCAGTCGAATGAAGTCCTTCCTTTCTATATGAATAAAGCTACTGTGATCACCCGCCTCTAAATACAGCTCATTGGACTCCACTAAGAGATCATCATAGACAGTGTCCATATGGTAGACATCACCGATAGGTGGTATCGCGCCATGTTCACAGTCATTGAACATCTGGTAGACGGCTTGTTCTTTTATCAGGTGAAAATCCCGATTAAGTTTTTCGCTGAGTGCCCCTAAGTTGATCTTATGGTCGGCGGGTAGGACAGCCATAATTTTTCGTCCCTCATGGTCTTCCAGGATCACGGCTTTCGCAACGTGTGATGGAGATATATGAGCAGCAATTGCAGAACTCAGAGAGTTAAAACTATGGGGATGAGCCACGAGGTTATAGTTAACCTCGTTATCGGTAAGATAATCATTCAAACGTGTCGAAATAGTCATGATGTTACCTCAAAAAGACAATATGACCTTTCAATTATAGCTGCTCTGTCACAACTCTACTCTCTATTGCTCTTTATATCGGAGGAAGGAGAGAGTTATCCATTTCTGCACTAGAGCTGAGCCCTATTGCACTACAACAATAGAGCATCATCAATTTCATGGTATTGACAAGCTGAGTCGATGAGTGATTTCGCCGTCAATGTTGGGACGCCATAGACTTGGGTATCGACTCCATACTTTTGATAGATTTTCAGCATCAGAAGAGAGAAGTCACCGTCACCAGAGAGTAAAATAATACTATCGACTTCGCTGGCTGCTTCCATGATATCTATGGTGATACCCACATCCCAATCACCTTTCGCACTGCCATCACTTCTCTGAATAAAGGGCTTCAATTTAACATCGAAACCGATATGTTTGAGTGCATCCTGAAACTTTAACTGGCCATCATCACCGCGATGAATCGCATAGGCCGTTGCTGAGGATATATCTCCCTCATGACTGATATGTTGCCATAGTTTTCTATAGTTGAATTGTCGACCGAAGGCTTGACGGCAGGTGTAATAGATATTTTGAACATCGACAAATATGGCAATCTTTTTAGGCGTCATAAGGTCTCTGGAGCAGAAAGTGAAGTCGGATTATATTTCTACTTCATTATGCTTATAATGACAAGGCAAGCCTGAGTTTAAACAAGCTAATAACATTTTTTTAGGATAAATCGTTAGAGATAACCGCTATTGTGTGAATAGTTCTGTGCCAATGGTATGGTCATGGATAGCTATATACCGATTGGTATTAGAATAGACCATGAAGATAATAATAAGAAAAGGGAAATGGAATTGAACAGAGAAGAGCGTTACCTCAATGATGCAAAGGTCTTTTATTCTGAGAAGAAGTTTTCATCGGCCGGTATGTACGCAAGAAAGGTGCTGCGTCGTAACCCGGAGCAAATAGATGCATTAATGATTTTAGGTCATCTTGCGGTAAAGAGTAACGATCTTAAAGAGGCATATAAAGTATTCTCCCTTGTCATATCGCTAAAGCCTAATTCTTTTGGGGCCATTTCGGGACTACTCTTCATCGCTGAAAAGCGAGAAGATTTTTTTGCTGCATATCAATATCTGGTCACTCTCGTCGAACTCATGCCAGAAAATTACGAAAACAGGTTTAAGCTTGGGATCACGGCGAGCAAGATAGGCTTGATGGATGAGGCGGAGAAGGCATTTCACTTCTGTATAGACCATGATTCCAGTGAGCCGGCTGCTCTGCTCAATTTGGGCCATGTCTATAAAGCCAAAGGCGATACAGAAAAAGCGGCAAAGTATTATCACAGTTACATAAAAGCGGGTCCTAGCCACCAGGCTGTAGGTTATTGGAGCCTTGCCGATCTTAAAAATTATTCATTTACCGATATCGATGCCAAATCACTAAAAAACAATCTCGAGTCAACCCAATATTCTAATGCGAGTCGTTCACTATTTTTGTTTGCTCAGAGCCGTGTCTTCGAGCAACAAGATGATAATGAGCAGTCTTTCTATTCAATAAGTGAAGCTAACCGACTGATGCAGGAGCTTCGTCCTTTTAAATCGGGTCCTTTTAGACATATTATTGATTCTTTACTCGAGTGTACTCCTGTTAAAAAAGATAAGAGTCAGTCGTCTGCTTCTCAACAAACGCCCATTTTTATCGTGGGGATGCCAAGATCGGGAACTACGCTCACCGAGCAAATATTAGCAAGCCACTCTTTGGTCGAGGCAACGGATGAGCTGCCTTACATGGAACGCTTGGCTTTGGAGCTAGATATGTCGGGTGGCTATGCTAAATGGCTGTCGAACTTATCTGACGAAAAGGCTAACAGTTTAAGATTGCAATATCTAGGTCAGGTTGCGCAATACTTTGAAAGTACTCCTGAGTATTTTATCGATAAAAATCCAAATAATTTTTTGCATATCGGGCTAATTAAAACTCTGTTTCCCGATGCCAAGATCGTCAATGTCATTCGGGATGCTAATGACAATGCCATGGGGGTGTTTAAACAGCACTTTAGCCGCGGGCATGATTACTCTTACTCCCTCGATAACATCGTCGTTTACTGGCAGAGCTATGTTGACTTGATGCAGCATTGGACCAAGATATATTCAGAAGATATCTATCATCTTAGCTTTGAACGTCTAGTTCAGTCGCCCGATGAGGAGATAGCTAAGCTGCTCAATTATTGTGGACTATCGTTTGAAGAGTCGTGTCTGACATTTTATCAATCGAAAAGAACCGTGTTAACCCCTAGTGCGAGTCAAGTCAGACAACCAATGAATCCTAAAGCCATCGGACAGAGTCAAAAGTATCAGGCTTTTATGGGAGAGAGTTTTCAACAACTCGCGGGTATTGCTGAAAAGGTAAAATCTGAATTTTTGTCTTAACTTACTACCGAGAAAACTGCTGCGATTTTAGGTCAGAATCTATTTTTCGCAGCAGTGACGCATCGAGCCTATGATTAACTCATTTTTCCATGACAATGTTTGAACTTCTCACCCGAACCACAGTGGCAGGGGCTGTTTCTGCTCATTGATTTTGCAGGTTTTTGGCTATTTATTTCAGTTCTTTTCTCAGCACCAGCGACCACAGTGGAAGGACGAACTTCGGCAAGTTCAGTGCTCATAGAGGGAGCGACAATGAGATGAATTAAGACTTTCATGGCCGAGGTTTGTCCATTGACCAAAACCGTCTTTTCAAAAACAGAAGCCCGCTCTAATGTGCGTTGTCTTAATTGGTGATAGAAGGGCCAACCTTCTTTATTCGCTGCAAATCGCGACCATAACTCTTGCCAGTCTAAGCTGAAGTCTTTAATGATTCGGATAAACTCTTGTGCTGATCCCCCATTATTGGATGAATACTCCATGATTTGGGAAGCGAGCTCATTGGTTAAACTTTCAATTTCACTCGGCGTCATGATGATGGGGAAGTTAAAATTTTCAGTTTTTAATTCGGGTAGCATGTCATTAGAATATGCCAGAAAATGACTGGGAGTCGGAGGGGGCAATATCGAGCCTGAAGGTATTGAACGGTCTCTGATCATAGACCAGAAACGACTCGAACCAATAATATCGATGACCAGGTGTACTCTAAGGCAGTCACTGTTATTGACAACCTTATGATGTTTCCATGAATCGAAAATCCAACAATCTCCTGCCGCCATATGGGTTTGTTTGTCGCCGCAATGAAAAATGACGTTTTCTTCGGTGACGATAGGTATGTGGATCCTGACTCGTTTATGCCAGTGATAATTGATATCACAATGCAGTGGGACTTCACAGCCTGGCGCTAACCGCATTAACCTAGAGCGGCCGACGACTTCGCCGAAAGAAGCTATCACCTGTTGAATATAAGGACTCGCCTCCAGTGCCGGCGTCTGCTTCATTTCACCTTTGAACTCATTATTAAACCCGCCTCCCACCGAAATTAATGGGATCGCAGAGTTGCCTTCGAAATGTTCATGGTGAGGGGCCCAATCGCTTTCATCGAATCGTAGAACCTCTCTCCTTAATTGCTCAATGTCGAAGGTTAAAGGTAATTTGTAAAACTCATTTTCCAACTGCATTTCGGGCATCCTAATGGGTGATGACTTATTATTATCTGTTTCTCGGTCAATACTCGTGAGCCAGTATTTTCGGGGTGAAATTACCGGGCTAAAATTCACAGATCAGTATTAACGGGCTAGGCCATGGCAATGCTTGAATCGCTTCTGTGAGCCACACGGACAGGGAGAGTTTCTGGATACTCCTGCAAATGAAGTCTCGTCCTCCTTCGATAATGAAACTGAAGGGGCTTGATTATCTGGCCACTCTTTATCCAACGGTTCGAGCCTGAATTTAATTAAGTGGTTATTCATTTTATCTATGCAAGGTTGTAGAGCTGGCCATGTGCTTTTTATTGCATGATAGTTTTCTAGCCACTTATTTGTCGCGGGGGGCGAAACTGTGTATCTAGAATAGGGGAGTGCGTCGCCACAGATTTTTTTTAACTCATCATCGAATGGGATCTGGCAGAACTCGGTCAAGGATGAGACGGTTTCATAAGGGGAGTCGATGAGGTCCCTGTAAGAGAGCATATGCCATCTTTCATCGGGGAGCTTGGACAGAGAATTCATAATTGATTCATTCGCCTGTTGCCATTGGAATGCGGCAACATTTCCAAGCGGTTGTCCTTTAAGCGTACGCCAGTTTGGGGGCAGTAACAGCGACCAATCCCCACCCCATCCCGGAAGCATAGGATAGGTTCGAAAGCGGCCCGATCTCCATGCTTGCATTATGCTACTGATATTTTCCTTGGGTTCTCTAATCAGATAGATAAAGAGAGCGTCGGGGAAAATTTTATTGAGAAAGTCGATACGCAGGCTGTTTTTAGGTGTTTTCTCTAAAAATCGGATAGGCCCAATCTCATCCGTGTACTTGTTATCCTTACTATCACGTAACTGCTCTTTAAACCCCTGACGTAAGGAACTATGCAGCTCTTCAGTCCAATCGTTGTCGATGAGCGCATTAGAATCGAAGTTTTTAGAGGTAATATTAAGCTGTTTATGTCCTTCTATAATGGCATGACTCTCTCCTCCAATGGTCCATAGTGAACGGCTCTTAGAGAGAATTTCGAACAGTAAGGTGCTGCCTGAGCGCGGAGCTGACAAGATGATGATTGGTCGGTCAAAACAATGATTGTTCAAGATGAAACACCTTCGAGATGAAATGGGCCTGCCATACAGGCTCTGGCATGATTACTTTACCCAACGGCTTAACCCTACTGGGTCTGTGCTGCGAAGGCATTTACGTTAATCGTATCACAGGAAAAAACAACTAAACATTAACCTTTTGAGTGGCAGTCGTTAACAAACGACAGTTTACCGACATTATTGAATTTCATCACTGAATTTCATCAAGACTAACTCCTTTCCCTGTCGTTGGTATTTTGAAAAAAGTTGCAAAATATCATTGGGCACATCTTCTGTTTGAATGAACTGGTGCTGTTGATAAAAGCGGGTCAGAGAGGGGAGTGAGAAAAGAAACGTTTTGTTGTTTTCAAATATGCCTGCCAGCGATGCCATGATTTGATGAGCTAAACCTTGCTCTCGATAATCCGGATGCACAAGCATGCCGGTGAGAAGCGTGAAACTGCCAATCGGTCTTAGCCTGATGGCCGCGATAACTTCTTGCCGTTCATCTTCATTTTTGAGAGTAAATAAAACGCCGACTTGCTCTTTTTTACTCAGTCGGGCATAGGGGAGAAAACGCTTATAGAAAATATAGGCTTCGGATCTGTTGTCTGTGTTTAACCAGCAAAGTTTCAATGTGGGTCCTTAAGGCTAACTTCCTCACCATGAAGATTACCAGATATCGGCTAAAAGCTTAATGGTGCCAAATTTTTTAAGCTCAACTCACCATTCAACCCAACTAACATTTAGCATCGTATGTTACAGGTTTTGGCTTGTGTTTGAACTGAAGTAAGTACCTAGTTTGTCTTGTGTTGCTTGTAATGAGTTGTTACAAGATTCCCGCCAAAATCATCTTATCATTTGCGCAGCTTTACACAGCTTTACCCTACAAAGCCTGATTTTTCTTTAAAATAGTGGCAACTAATTTAATCAGCAATAAAAGAATTACTCGATGAAAAAACGTCTGATCTTACTCCCTATTATTTTGTTATTCGCCGCTATTGCTTCATTTAGCAGTTTCACGCAGGCGAAGAAGCCTGGGGATAAATCTACTCGCGCCCCAAGAGTGGTACCAGTGGTCACTGGCGTAGTCGAGCAACATATGCTTTCTCAAAAAATTGCCTTAATAGGAAAGTTGGCAGCGGACAAATCGGTATTTATCGCCCCGGAAATGGCAGGAAAAATTAAAGTCATTAACGTCACGGCCAATCAAGAGATCAAAGCGGGACAACTGCTGATCCAACTCGAAGATGCTAAGCCTCAGGCGAATGTTGCCGAGGCGAAAGCCTATCTCTTCGATGAAAAACGTAAGCTTAAAGAGTTTCAAAAACTGATCAGTCAAAGTGCGATCACCCAAACCGAAATTGATGCACAGAAGGCCAGTGTCGATATTGCAACGGCCAGACTCGCCGCTGCACAAGCTGAACTCGATTTTCATTATATCAAAGCCCCGTTTTCTGGAACCGCGGGTTTACTCGATTTCAGCTTAGGTAAGATGGTTACCGCCGGAAGTGAGTTATTGTCGCTCGATGACCTGTCTTTGATGAGACTCGATCTTCAGGTTCCGGAAAATTACCTGTCTATGTTAAGTGTAGGAATGACAGTAACGGCGACGAATCGCGCCTGGCCTGGTGATCTCTTTACCGGTGAGTTAGTGGCTATCGATACGCGTATCAATCAGGAAACATTGAACTTGAAGGTTAGAGTTAACTTTGAAAATCAATCTCATAATCAAGGCCATAAGCTCAAGCCTGGCATGTTGATGTCGGCTAGCCTAGGCTTCCCGGCAGTATCGGAACCCGTTATCCCAGTTCAAGCCATCGAGTATTCTGGCACCAAGCGCTTCGTGTACGTTATCGGCGCGGACAATCTTGCCAAACGAACTCAAGTAACACTTGGCGCAAGAATTCAGGATGAAGTTATGATCTCTGAGGGGGTCGCGGTGGGAGAGCGCATTGTTATTCAGGGGCTGGTCAATATGCGCGATGGTCTTAAGGTCAACGACCTTTCTGAACAATTGGCATCAGCAGATGAAAAATTAAACGTGAGCGCGGGAGACAGAAGTTAATGTTGATTTCAGATATCTCGGTTAAGCGCCCCGTTGTCGCGATTGTTTTAAGTTTACTTCTTTGTGTGTTTGGCGCTGTGTCGTTTTCAAAATTAGCCGTACGTGAAATGCCCGACGTTGAAAATCCGGTAGTCACGGTCATGACGACCTATGAAGGTGCTTCGGCGACCATCATGGAGAGTCAGATCACCACGTCACTGGAAGATGAACTTACCGGTATCAGTGGTATCGATGAGATCACCTCTGTGACCCGAAATGGTATGTCACGTATTACCATCACCTTCGATCTGGATTGGGATCTTACCGAAGGTGTGAGTGACGTTCGTGATGCGGTAGCCCGCGCCCAACGCCGTTTGCCCGATGAGGCGAACGACCCTATCGTTTCGAAAGATAATGGCTCTGGAGAGCCTTCGGTTTATATCAATCTAAGCTCCTCTGTGATGGACCGAACCCAGCTAACCGATTACGCCCAGCGGGTATTGGAAGACAGGTTTAATCTGATCACCGGGGTCAGTTCGGTGAGCATCTCCGGTGGTTTGTATAAGGTGATGTATGTTCAGTTAAAGCCTGAGTTGATGGCGGGGCGAAATGTGACCACTGCCGATATCATCGCTAGCTTGAAAACTGAGAATGTGGAAACGCCGGGTGGTGAGGTCCGTAATGACACCACTGTGATGACGGTGAGAACCGCACGTCTCTATTATCATCCTGAAGACTTTGACTATTTGGTCGTACGAACGGCCAGCGATGGCACGCCCATTTACCTTAAAGAGGTGGCCTCGGTATTTATCGGTGCAGAAAATGAAAATTCGACCTTTAAGAGTGACGGCGTACCTAACTTAAGTCTGGGGATTATCGCCCAGTCCGATGCCAATCCGCTTGAGGTGGCGAAAGCCGCTCATAAAGAGGTTGAACGGATCCAGCAATTCCTGCCAAAGGGAACTCAGCTGGCGGTCGATTATGACTCAACGGTATTTATCGACCGTTCAATCACTGAGGTCTATAACACGCTGTTTATCACGGGTGGGCTCGTGGTATTAGTCCTGTATATCTTTATCGGTCAGGCACGTGCGACGCTTATTCCGGCGGTAACGGTACCGGTTTCATTGATCTCAGCTTTTATCGCAGCCAACTTCTTCGGCTTCTCCATTAACCTTCTGACCCTGATGGCCTTGATCCTCTCTATTGGCTTGGTGGTCGATGATGCGATAGTGGTGGTGGAGAATATTTTTCATCACATTGAGAAAGGCGAAGAACCATTGCTGGCAGCATATAAGGGAACCCGTGAAGTGGGCTTCGCAGTTGTGGCAACCACAGCGGTATTGGTGATGGTGTTTCTGCCAATCTCGTTTATGGAGGGAATGGTGGGGCGCCTGTTTACCGAGTTTTCCGTCATGTTGGCTATGTCGGTGATCTTCTCATCGATAGTCGCACTGACATTGACGCCGGTATTGGGGAGCAAGATGCTTAAGGCCAACGTCAAGCCTAATCGATTCAACTTATGGATCGAAGGGAAATTTAGCCAACTTGAACGTGTTTATCGGGTGTTAGTGGCCAAAGCCGTACGTTTTCGTTTTATCGCCCCGGTGGTTATTCTGCTTTGTATTATAGGCAGTGGTGTGTTGATGCAGAGCGTTCCTTCTCAGTTGGCGCCTCAGGAAGACAGGGGCGTTATCTTCGCCTTCGTTAAGGGGGCGGAGGGAACCAGTTATAACCGTATGACCGCCAATATGGATATCGTAGAGCAGAGGCTTATGCCCTTGTTAGGTAAAGGTGTTATTAAGTCTTTCAGCGTGCAAGCCCCCGCCTTCGGTGGACGAGCCGGCGATCAGACAGGCTTTGTGATCATGCAGCTCGAAGATTGGGAAGATAGAGACGTTAATGCTCAGCAGGCGTTGGGGATCGTGTCTAAAGCACTGCAGGGGATCCCCGATGTGATGGTGCGACCTATGTTGCCTGGTTTTAGAGGACAATCCAGCGAGCCGGTGCAGTTTGTGATTGGTGGCTCCGATTATAAAGAGTTGTTCAAATGGGCCGAAGTTTTGCAAGAGGAGGCGATAAACAGCCCTATGCTAGAAGGAGCCGATTTGGACTATGCCGAAACCACGCCAGAGCTGGTGGTGAGTGTCGATAGGGAGCGTGCGGCTGAGCTTGGGATCAGTGTATCAGAGGTGTCCGAAACCTTAGAGGTGATGTTAGGCGGTCGCAGTGAAACTACCTTTGTCGAGCGTGGCGAAGAATACGATGTCTACCTCAGAGGCGATGAGAACAGTTTCAATAGCATGGCGGATCTCAGTCAGATCTATATGCGTTCGGCTAAGGGGGAGTTAATCACCTTAGACTCGATAACGCATATCGAAGAGGTGGCTTCAGCCCATAAGCTCAGTCACACCAATAAGCAGAAATCGATCACTCTGAAGGCTAACTTAGGTGAAGGTTATACCTTAGGGGAGGCGCTCGATTTTCTCGATGAAACGGCAATAGACATCTTACCCAGCGATATTTCGGTCAGCTATACCGGTGAATCGAAAGATTTTAAAGAGAATCAGAGTAGCGTACTGATGGTGTTTGGCTTGGCCTTGCTGGTGGCATACTTAGTGTTAGCGGCGCAGTTCGAGAGCTTTATTAACCCTATGGTGGTGATGTTTACCGTGCCTATGGGAGTCTTCGGTGGATTCCTGGGGTTATTCTTAACCGGCCAGGGCCTCAATATCTACAGTCAGATAGGCATGATCATGTTGATCGGTATGGTCACCAAGAATGGTATCTTGATTGTCGAATTTGCTAATCAGCTGAGGGACAGAGGGGTAGAGCTGGAGCAGGCGATTATCGATGCATCGGCCCGTAGATTACGTCCTATTCTGATGACCGCATTTACGACCTTGATAGGCGCGGTACCGCTGATTATGTCGACCGGTGCAGGTTCAGAGAGCCGCATCGCCGTGGGTACCGTCGTCTTCTTCGGCATGGCATTTGCGACCTTTGTTACCC